>JAYVND010000094.1:0-2224 GCA_043758635.1 Bdellovibrionales bacterium | reverse complement strand
GCTGCCAACCAATACTGCTTTTTCGTTGCTGGCATCGTGGGGGAGCTTCTGACCGAAGTTGTAAAAGCCGATACGCCCGAATACCAAGTTGACGACTCAACGTGGTTGAATGCGATTCACTTCGGACTTTTTCTGCAAAAAATCAATATGCTGAAGGATCAGGCCGGCGACGAAAAAGAGGGGCGTCATTTGATTCCTTCACGCCTCGACTTCAAGGCGAGCATAATTGAAAACGCGCACGGCGCGATTCGTTACCTCAAAGACATTCCGATTGCGCGAAAGGATTATCGAATTTTCTGCGGATGGTCGCTTTTTTTGGGATTGGCCTCACTCCCCTACATTGAAACGGCTTGGTCCGAGCGCTCAAATGCGAAGATTTCGAGAATTGAAACTGGAATTGTGCTAACCAAGGTACGCCTTAAAATCAGCGACAATCAGGCTCTGCAAACTCTTTTTGATGAGTTGCTAAAAGCCGAAACCAAAGACGTTGCAGCCCGTGCCGCCGCGGCAGCGTTGCCATCGGCCGCGCCTGCGCCAGCATGGCTGCAGGCTGCGTATCGAGGTCGGTTGAGAGCCGACGATTTCCGGCGCCTCCGCTTAACCGGCGAGTGAACGACAAGTGAACGACAAGTGAACGACAAGTGATCGGCGGAGTCATTGCCGTCTTGGCTTAAATTTTATTGTGCACCGTGGATCGAAAAGTGAATGGAAGTCATGGTGGCGCCGTCCGGACCTCGTATCAGCAACTCATGATCACCGGCAGGCGGATTATTCATGCGAAACGGACTCACCGCGGCACCCAATATCTTCTTATCCAAAACGAGCTCACTCTTGTCAGGAATCTGACCTTTGAATTTTACAAAAAGTGCAATGCGCTCTTGATCCATGTGCGGATCTTTGATCAGCACCGAGCCCTCAGCTGGAAATACAAACTGTGCTCGTTTATTAAAAGAAGGCTCTACCACATCATGCGCGGGCTCAGTTCCTTTAATGTAAAATTCTTTGTGAGAGTGACTGACCCAGGAATGACGAATCTCCTTCACGACGATCCCCTCTGGAGGTGCGGGCTGGCGACTGGCTTTATCGCGGTGGAGCTCATTCATGATCGCTGACCACGTGGGGCCAACTCCCGACACCCCGCTCACTTTCTCCATTGCCTGAGAGTCATAATTGCCGGCCCAGACCCCAACCGTGTAGAGCTCACTGTAGCCCAGGCACCAGTTGTCACGGTAATCTTTGCTGGTCCCCGTTTTGACCGCGGTCCAAAACGAAGTTTCGAGCGGCGTGTCCCAACCAAATCCAATCGAGCGAGCATCGGGATCTGATAAAATGTTTGAGATGATGTAAGCGGCCTCGGCTGAATAAAGCCGTTTGGAGGAGGCGTTAGCCGAATCAAGCCGCTGCGAAGCGGCGTTAGTTAATTTCAGCCGTCTTGAAGCGAAGTCGTTCAAATCGGAGTCGTTCAACTCGGAGTTGTTCAAGTCGGAGATGTGGAGGCTCGAATCTTTGGACGAAGCCGCTTCGCCCTTCACAAATTGAAGGGGTGCCCACTTCCCGCCGTTTGCCATCATTCGGTAAGCATTGGCGAGTTCATCGAGGCGAACTTCAACCGCACCGAGCGCCATTGAGACGCCGTAGAAATCGGCGGATTTGAGCCCCGTGAGCATCAGCGCCTGTAAAACTTCATACGTCTGTTTGATTCCCAAAATCGTCGCCGTCTTGACAGCAGGAACATTGAGGGATGACGCAAGGGCCTCGCGCACGGACACTGCTCCATTAAAATGTCGATCGTAATTGGCGGGCCGATAGACATCTCCGCCCCACGAAATGGCCGTCGCATCATCCATTAAAATTGAGGATGCCGTGAGGAGCTTGTTATCGACAGCTCGTCCGTAAATGAAAGGCTTGAGTGAGGAGCCGGCTTGTCGGTAAGCAATCAGGCCATCAACGTAAGGGCTTGCCGAAGTTGGAACACCTCCGACATATGCGAGCACTTGACCTGTGCGGTTGTCGATTACGATTGCCGCGTTGTCATGAACGTTCTGATCCTTGAGACGTTGCATGTTGCTCTCCATGATTTGCATCACTTTAAGTTGAAGTCGCTGATCAATCGTCGTGGTGAGAGTTGTGGACTTAGGATGATCAAAGAAGAGTCGGCGCGCCAAATGCGGTGCCGAGCCTGGACTCAGTGGCATCTTAGGTTGCCGCACGAAAAGTGCCGCAA
>JAYVND010000093.1:0-2229 GCA_043758635.1 Bdellovibrionales bacterium | reverse complement strand
TCGCCGTGGGTAAACTCGACCCGGCCGCCGGAGCAACGACGCCTGTTTTCGGGGGCGCACCCATCCAGGTCCAAGCTTTTTTGATCGAGTGGGTACCCGAAATGGCCTCGGGCCAACCCGAGCACCCGCCACTCACGGTCTGGATGAAATTAGATCAGGTTGAAATGAGTCCTGAGCAAAAGCGTCTGGCTTCGACTAGAGCGGGAAACGCCTTGCTCCGTAAGCCAAGCTCGGTAACGGATTCATCTCCGCGCAAGTCGGCGTATGACAGTGGGCAAATCGCGGAAGCTTCACTCCTTACATTTCCATGGGCGCGGTTTGCTTATTCAATGAAACAAATTGAATTGGTTGGACTGCTGACCGGCACCGAACCGAAGGTTCGCAAGCGGTAAGCCGAAGGTTCGCAAGCGGTAAGCCAGGCCGAAGGTTCGCAAGCGCTAGGCCGCACCGGAGCTGCGAGTGCGGTAGGCCAGGTTCGCAAGCGGTAGGCCGAAGGCGCGCGTGTGGGGATTCAGTTCGGAGGCGCGCGCGCAGTAGGCCGCGCCGATCACTCTCCCGCGAGTGATTTCAGCTTTGCCACGATCTCCGGGATCGAAGAACCGGGACCAAAAACTGCAGCAACGCCTTGTTCTAAAAGACTTTGTGCATCGTCTTCGGGAATGATACCGCCCACAAAAATTGGTTTCTCAAGATTGCGCTTTTTCATCATTTCTTGAATCGCGGTCACGAGCGGAATGTGCGCACCTGACAAAATTGAAAGTCCGATGACATCAACATCTTCCTGCATCGCCGCAGAAACGACCATCTCGGGCGTTTGATGAAGACCGGTGTAGATCACCTCAAAGCCGGCATCACGCAAACCTCGCGCAACGACTTTGGCTCCTCGGTCGTGCCCATCTAAACCGGGCTTTGCGACCAAGACACGAATGATGCGCTCGTCGGTCATGTGCCCAACCAAATGTTCGCCGAATTCCTGAGCAGATTTTGTCGTCATGGCGTTTCCTCTTGAAATATCGCTTTGCCTAATCGGGAAATTACACCGAAGATGTTCCCCGTAGCAATCACTCTTCTTCTCTCCCTCTGGAGGCATTTCGCGATGACAAATTCGAATCCTGACGCTCGTCCGGCAGTCACCACTCTCTCTGAAGACGAAAAAGCATTCCGCGACGCGGTTCGCGAATTTGCCGAAGGCGAGATCAAGCCACTCGTTACGAAAATGGACGAGCACGCGCAACTCGACGCAGCACTTCTCCCGAAGCTTTTCGAAATGGGTTTGATGGGCATTGAGTCGCCAGAAAAGTACGGAGGCGCCGGCGGATCATTCTTTATGGCTTGCCTGGCCGTTGAAGAAATGGGCCGTGTCGATGGTTCGGTTTCAGTTTTGGTCGACGTACAAAACACTCTCGTGACCAATGCATTTTTGCGTTGGGGCTCAGAAGAAATCAAACAAAAATACGTCACTAAACTTGCTCGAGAGTGGGTCGGTGCTTATGCTTTATCGGAGAGCACCTCTGGATCCGATGCGTTCGCATTGAAGCTTCGCGCCGAAGACAAGGGCGACAAGTGGGTTCTGAACGGATCAAAACTTTGGATCACCAACGCGAAAGAAGCGGGCGTGTTCATCGTGTTCGCGAACATCAATCCAGAGCAAGGATACAAGGGCATTACGGCGTTCATTGTCGAGAAGACGTTCAAAGGATTTTCGGTTGGAAAAAAAGAAGAAAAGCTCGGCATCCGCGCCTCTTCAACTTGCGAACTTCTTTTTGAAAACTGTGAAGTGCCAAAAGCAAATATTCTCGGCGAAGTTGGCAAAGGCTACAAAATTGCCATCGAGACTCTCAATGAAGGTCGCATTGGCATCGGAGCACAAATGGTCGGCATCGCGCAAGGCGCCTATGAGGCCGCTCGCGATTACGTGAAGTCGCGTGAGCAATTCGGTAAAAATTTGGCATCATTCCAAGCCGTGCAATTTCAAATTGCCGAAATGCGCGTGTCTCTCGAAGCAGCTCGCTTAATGGTCTACAACGCGGCCCGTTTGAAAGACGCGGGCGAACCATTTATCGAAGAGGCTGCGATGGCGAAACTTTACTCATCGCGCGCAGCCGAGAAAATCACCTCGACGGCGATCGATTTGTTTGGCGGCAACGGTTTCACGAAAGAATACCCGGTCGAGAAGTTCTGGCGCGACGCTAAGATCGGTTCGATTTACGAAGGCACGAGCAATATGCA
>JAYVND010000092.1:0-2234 GCA_043758635.1 Bdellovibrionales bacterium | reverse complement strand
CTGCCTCCACGATGCGACCGTTTTCAAAAACTAAAATCTGATCCGCCGACACGATGGTTGAGAGTCGATGGGCGATGATGAATGTTGTTCGATCGGCGCGCAATTTTTGGATCGCATTTTGAATCTTGCGTTCGGTCTCATTGTCGAGTGCACTCGTTGCTTCATCAAAGATCAGGATTGGTGCATTCTTAAGAATTGCACGCGCAATTGCGAGTCGCTGGCGCTCTCCGCCCGAGAGTTTCGAGCCCCGCTCGCCGATCACAAAATTGTACCCGCCGGGTTTAACTGCCGCAAATTCGTGAGCATCGGCTTGCATGGCTGCAGAATGCACCTCGGCCTCGGTAGCCGAAGGTCTTCCCACCCGAATGTTTTCATCGATTGACCGATTGAAAAGACCCGCATCTTGAAAGACAGTCGCGATCGAGTGGCGCAAGCTTGAGAGCGTGATATTGCGAACATCTTCGCCATCGAGAGTGATCTTTCCTGAATCGGGATCGAAGAGTCTCTGCATTAAGGCCAGCGTCGTAGTTTTGCCTGAGCCCGAAGGACCAACGAGCGCAACTGTCTGGCCCTGCTCCGCCTTAAAATTGATTTTGAAAACTCCGCGCGGGCTGCGTGGATAATTGTAAACCACATCGTGAAACTGAATTTCGCCACGCACGTTTTGAATGGGACGCGCATTCGGCATGTCGAGCGCCGCGCCCTCTTGATCTAGTAAATTAAAAAAGTTTGCCAGAGCGGGTGCCTGAGTCATCGTACGGGAGACAAAGGATGAGATCTGATCGAGTTTCGCAATCAAGAGAGACGAGAAGCTAGTGAAGGCCACAACTTGCCCGACCGTGATCTCGCCTCGACCCACGAGCCAGGCGCCCATCCCGAGAATCGTTACCATCGCAAGCGTTGCTGAAATTCTTGTAATCACATTGAGCAGCCCCCACCACGTAAGAACTGGGTATTGCGCATTTAAAAGATCACCCATCAGACCTTGTAGCGCATTCATCTCATCTTGCAGACGGGTGTAACTTTGAACGACGGTCACGTTTCCGATGACGTCGCCGATTCGGCCAAACATATCCTGTTGTAAATTCTCGACGGCTGATTGTCCTTCATGAGTTTCTTTTAACACTCGTAGATTTGCGAAAACGTAGATCAGTGCAAGCACAAATAAAAGAAGTGCCATTCGCCAATCCATCGTCAGCGCTAAAGGTATCAGCAAAAAAATTCCAACCACCGACGAGAGATGGTCACGCATGAACGCCAGCCAGAGCATAAAGAGCTGGTCGGTACCATTGAGGATCGCACGCACCACCCGTCCCGATCCGTGCTCCGAATGATAGCTCATCGGGAGATCAATGACGCGCTCAAAGACTTCGTCCAACACTTCAAGGCGCTGCCTATGCGCAAGCCGGTCGCTCATCACAGCAACGAACACACTCGCACAAATGTTCACAAAACCGAGCGTCGCCCAAATACTGAGAATGTGAAATGACTGGCCCTTGACTGAAAGAGAATCCACCACGCGGCCAAAAAGCACCGGTTCAAAAACCTGAATCACTCCGATGCAAGCGCTGGCCGCTAGCAACCCTGTCGTGAGCCATCTTTCCGAGAGCAAAAATTTGAGAGAGCGCGAGTAAATTTGAACAACCGTCATTTTTCCGCCATATTTGTCTGCCAAGTTTGCCGGAATTTGGGCCGCAAATATAGGTCTATCGTGAGCATTTTATTTTAGAATTATTCACTTCTCGCTCGTCTGCTCTTGCGGGCGGGGCATAAACGGGATTACGACACCCGCTTGCCTGCGAACGGCTTCCCATCCACAGAATATTTGCAGAGGGTCATGAGCCGAGCGAAGAAGATCGGGTCTAGGTCGTCGGCATAAAATAGCTGCATCCGCTTGAGCGCCTCATCAATCGAAAGCGGAACTTCCTCGGAGCTGCTCGGCGAAATCAGCGAGCAAAACTTATCCACCACGCTCACCATACGAATGAGTGGACTGATCTGGTCGCTCCTCAATCGTCGAGGATAGCCTGAGCCCGTTCTCGACTCGTGATGATTCATGGCAATCAAAGCCACTTCTTCTGGCAGGCCTTTGATGGTCATTAAGATGTCACGCCCACGATCACAGTGAGTTTCGAGTCGTGCAATCTCGTCACGGTTCAAATTTTTGCGCGACTTATTAAGAATATCCAGCGGAATTTCTTTTTTGCCGATGTCATGAAGTAAGCCACCAAGAG
>JAYVND010000091.1:0-2235 GCA_043758635.1 Bdellovibrionales bacterium | reverse complement strand
AGAAATATGTCTCCCCGTCGATTGTTGCCGAGATCTTAGCTGATCCCTCCAACATTGAGCTCGGTGGAAAAAAATTAGAACTCACAGTGCTATTCTCGGACGTGCGCGGTTTCACCACAATCTCTGAAAAATTAGATCCACGCGCGCTCTCCGATCTCTTAAATGGCTACCTCACGCCGATGACCGAACTTGTGTTTGAAAACAAAGGAACGCTCGACAAGTATATGGGAGACGCCATCATGGCATTCTGGGGCGCGCCCATCCACTTTCAAGATCATGCTGCCCACGCGTGTCGCTGCGCTTTGCAAATGATCGTTAAACTGAAAGAACTGCAGAAAGAATACCGCGAAAAGGGTTACCCCGAGATCGACATCGGCATCGGGCTCAACACCGGTGACATGAGTGTCGGCAACATGGGTTCCAATACAGTTCGCAGCTACACCGTCATGGGCGATGCCGTCAATTTAGGCTCGCGCTTAGAGGGAATCAACAAGCAGTATGGCACTCGAATCATCATCAGCGAGTTCACCCAAAAAGCCATCGGGAACCAATTCACCACGCGCGAAATTGACTGGGTCGTGGTCAAAGGAAAGCTGCAGCCGGTTCGAATTTTCGAATTGGTTTCGGAAGGACTACCTAGCTCACAGACAGCGCTGATGATCGAGGCATTCAACCGTGGCTTTGAGCATTACCATGCGCGACGTTTTCGAGAGGCGAGCGAGGCTTTCAACGAAGCACTCAACATTCAACCAAATGACGCACCTTCGCTGCTCTACATAGAGCGCTGCCAAGAGTATCTAGCAGAGTCGCCGCCGCCAGAGTGGGACGGCGTTTACACCATGACATCGAAGTGATCACAGAATTTTGTGAGTTGCCTCGAAGTGACCACGCATAAAAGACGCATTATCCAAGTGACAAGCAAAGATCTGAACCGCTACGCTCGGGTCTGCATGCTCATTTCAACTTGTTTCAAGCAACGCGCGAGAGAAATTTCCTCACGACTCATTGTCGGCTTATGCGCACTCATTGTTGTCGTTTTCGCTTGGGGATCAGCCGCATCTGCCCAATCCGCCAAGGTGCGCGTTCCGGGCGGTGGGAGCATGACAATCTCCGCGCGCAGCTCCGATCGTGATTTCGAAAAAGGCACGATGACCCTGACCGGTGGCGTGCAGGTCATTTACGGTCTTCAGTATTTGAGTTGCGACCAAGCCATCATCAATGAAAAAACTCAAGAGATCGAGGCCGTCGGTAATCTCGTGATCAGCTCTCCAATGGCTTACGTCGAAGGCGACCGCGCGCTGCTGAATTACAAAACCAACACCGGCATCATCTACAATGGTTTTGTGAAGTCCGGCCAAGTTGTATTTGAAGGTAAAGTCATTCATAAACTTGGCGAAGAGCTCTACGATGCTGAACAAGCGAACTTCACCGCGTGCACCACCTGTCCGAGTGCATGGACTTTTAAGGGTTCACGCATTCGCGCCGAACTCGGCGGTTACGCGCACATCACCAATTCCATTTTGGATGTTGCAGGGTTCCCGGTCTTCTATCTTCCTTATCTCGTGGTGCCGTTAAAGTCTGAAAGGCAAACGGGCTTACTCATGCCGCTCATCAGCTTTTCGGGCGAAGGTGGGCCTGCACTTGGACTCAGTTATTTCTGGGCCATCTCGCGCAGCCAGGATGCAACCTTCACCGAGACGGCGTACTCACGACGCGGTCCCAAAGAGGCGTTCAATTACGAGTACATGCTTAGCCCGACAAGCCAAGGTCAGCTTAGTATGGGAACCGTGCACGATGCGGTATTTGCTGCTGACACTGGTGTATTCCCAAATGGTGATGCGGGAAATAAAACAAATCGTTGGTTCTTAACGTCGCAGCACAGTTACGACTTGCCATATAACGTCACTCAGCGAGCAAATTTTAATTTTGTGAGTGACCTTCGCTACCCGCGCGATTTCCCCGAGGACATGTCAGGTCAAGGTGATCCCGCTCTCGAAAATCGGGTATCTCTCTGGCACAACACCGAGAACACCCATGCGAGCCTCGACCTTGATTATTACATCAACCAGATGCATTCCGATCCGGTCTCACCCAATGACGACGCGGTTCATCGCTGGCCCGCCCTCAATTATTCGATGGTTGATCATGAGATTGGTAATTCTGGGATCATGTTCCGTCTCTCGACCGATTACGTCAACTTCACGCGAGAAGGCTTTGCGTGGGACGACGCTCAAA
>JAYVND010000090.1:0-7112 GCA_043758635.1 Bdellovibrionales bacterium | reverse complement strand
CTCACGGGGATTCGCTCCCTCGCTCAAGTTTTACTCTATGAGCTTCCACCCGCAGGTACGAGCACTGACACTCCATCCACGTTGCGCGATGATATTGCGGAAGTGGAGCGTGCTGCAGAACGCTCGCAAAAGATCATCGAGAATCTCCTGGATTTCTCCAAAGGAGATCTCGAGCTCAAAGGCAAAGAGCAACTTATTTCGCTCAACGAAATTGTCAATCGGACGTTGCCCATGCTGAAGACCGCGATGCACGAGCATCGTTCAGAGGTGGTACTTTGTGAAGATGATGGCGCGCGAGTTCGGGTGGAGCCGCACTTGATGCAGCAGGTGGTCTTCAACTTGGTGAACAATGGTTGTCAAGCCATGAAAGAAGCGGGCACTCTCAGCATCGAAACTCGCATTGAAAACAAAGATGGCAAACAAAAATGGTATGCCCTCACGGTCTCCGATACAGGCACGGGTATTCCAGCAGAGATTCTCGAAAGTATTTTTGAGCCTTTTTTTACCACCAAAGAAGAGGGTCAAGGGACCGGTCTTGGCCTGAGCATGAGTCAGGCGATCATTCAACGCTTCGGCGGCGAAATTCGCGTACAAAGTGAGCCTGGCCAGGGGGCGCAGTTTCAAGTTCGATTGCCAGTGGTGGAGATTTTATGAAAATTTTGATAGTCGACGATGAGCCACTGGTTCGAAAATCTCTGAGCCGTGCGTGCCGCGCAAAAGGTCATGAAGTCGTTGAAGCGGCCGATGGCATTGAAGGGCTCACGTTGTGGATCAAGCATCAACCAGATCTCGCATTCGTCGACGTACTGATGCCGGGGCTCAGTGGGCCAGAGTTGCTCGCGGAGATTTCAAAACGAAAAAACGAATTGAAGCGCACGCGTGTGATATTGATGTCGGCCTACTCTGGCGAACACAATCCCGCTCGTGAAGCGGAGTTGTTTATCCCCAAACCATTTGACGATGTTTTCGAAGTGGTCAAGCAAGCTGAGGATCTCTATGCCCGGACGTGAAATCAATTCTCAGACCAAAATTTATCCGATTCCGGTGACGATTAAGACTCCCGAACGAGAGTTGCGCGGCCAGATTCATAAGCTCACCATCCAAGGATTTCTAGCCGGGGTATCGCCCTCAAATGCTCAGCCCGGTGAATTCGTGAGCGCGAGTTTCTACCTGAACGGTAGCTCCAACGCGGTCTCTGTCGCTGGTCGTGTCGTAAAGTATTACACTCAGTGGACAGGGGGCGCGACCGGTAGCGTGACCGGCGGCGTGTTGGCGAGCGGTTCTAAAGCGGGCTCAGGCTTGGCGGCTTCGTCCTTAAGTGCAGCGAGAGAGTCGAATTCTTCGCAGACGCCCGGCGGCAAATCATCGAGCGTTTCGGAGGGCAACATTGGCCATCTCATGGAGGTTCATTTTAATGATCTTCCTGTCTCCGCAGTCGAAAGCATTTCGACTTTTCTTCGAACTGCCTCTAAGATCGTCCGCAGATAGTCCAAAGGCCAGATCTGTTGTTTGGCCACGCGTGTGGCCACTTGTTTGGCCATGTGTTTGGCCACTTGTTTGGCCACGTATGTGGCCATTTGTTTGGCCATGTGTTTGGACAACCAGGAGTAGTTCATGAGAATCATTGCGGGGCGTTTCCGCGGCCGACGCTTGAGTCATTTCAAAGCCGATCACATTCGACCCACCACGGACCGCGTGAAAGAGAGTATTTTCAATAAGCTCCAGGGCCACGTCGACGGCGCGCGAGTGCTCGATCTGTTTTCTGGCACTGGCAACCTCTCTTGTGAAGCGATCTCGCGTGGCGCGGCTCACGTCGATGCTGTCGAATTAAATAAAAAATCAATTGCGATCATTCGTGAAAACTTGAAGCTCCTCGATATCGAAAGCGAGGTTCGCGTTCACTGCGATGATGTGCTTAAATATTTGGCAAAATATAATGGTGCACCTTACGATTTGATTCTTTGCGATCCTCCATTCACGCAGAAACTCGCGGACAGTGTGATGGAGCAAATGAAATTATCGAAGGCCGTTGGTCTCGAGACAGTGATCATGATTGAATCTTCATCGCACGAAAAATTGCTTGAGACCTACGAGGGGTTAGATCGAACCGGCGAGCGAGATTACGGTGACAAGCGAGTAAGTTATTGGCGCAAAGCAGGTTGGAATTTAAGCACTGATCGTGGCGCGGAATCGAGTGCAGAAGCGGGCGCAGAATTAATTACGGATGCAGATACAAATTTGCTTTCGGAGGAATCAGAATGAGTTTAGCAGTTTATCCCGGAAGCTTTGATCCGATTACGATGGGGCATCTCGACATCATTCGGCGAATTCAACCGATTTTGGGGGAGATGACGGTTTTGGTTGCGCGTCACTCGGCGAAAAATTATCTCTTTTCGATCGAAGAGCGAATTGAACTCGTTCGCGAATGTCTGAAAGATATTCCAAACGTAAAAGTGGAGGCCCACGAAGGCCTCACGATCGACTACGTGCGTGAGAAAAAGGGGCATGTAATTGTTCGGGGACTTCGAGCCGTCGCTGATTTTGAATACGAATTGGTCATGGCGAACATGAATAAGAAGTTGGCTCCCGAAATCGAAACAATGATTGTATTTGCGTCGCCCGAGTTTTATTACGTTTCAAGTAATACCATCAAAGAAGTGGCGATGAATGGCGGCTCTGTCCGCGATCTCGTGCCCACCGTTGTTGAACAAGCCCTTCAAAAAAAGTATGAAGCGAAATTGAAAGCAAAGGCAAAATCATGATCACTGTTTCAAAACGCGCGCAAGCCCTCAAGCCTTCACCCATCTTGATGATCGCAGCCCGTGCTGCTGAACTCAAAGCTGCTGGCAATAACGTGATCTCACTCTCGATTGGTGAACCGGACTGGGACACTTACGAAAATATCAAAGAAGTCGGCATCGGCGCGATACGTGTTGGTATGACCAAATACACACCGGCCAACGGAATTCCTGAGCTTCGCAAGGCTATCGCTGAGCAAGTGACCGGCGATCTTGGTATCCCATATGATGCCTCTGTTGTAACTGTGAGCGCGGGTGCTAAATTTGTTTTGTTTGCGGCACTTCAAGCACTCGTTGATCCAGGTGATGAAGTGATTTTGGCCGCTCCCTTCTGGGCAAGCTATTCAACGATGGTCGAACTTGCCGGTGGTGTCGCAAAAGTTGCGATTTGCGATGAGACGTCAGACTTCAAATTGACGCCGGCAATTTTGGAACAAGCGATCACTTCAAAAACCAAAGTTCTCCTTTTGAATTCGCCATCAAATCCAACCGGGAAAATTTATACGAAAGAAGAGCTTCGCGCTCTCGCCGATGTTTTGATTAAGCATCCACGCGTGTCGATCATTAGCGATGACATCTACAACCGATTGGTTTTCGAAGGAAAACTTGCACCCCATTTGTTGCATGCTGCACCAGAATTAAAAGACCGCGTGATCATCTTGAACGGCGCCTCGAAATCCTACTCAATGACCGGCTGGCGCCTGGGTTGGGCTTTGGGTCCGATGGAAGTGATCAAGGCAATGAGCGCCTATCAGAGTCAAAGTGTCAGTTGCGCAACGGCTGTTTCACAACACGCAACGATCGAAGCGATTCTTAACTCGGATAAAAATGTCACTGCAACTTGCGAAAAGTTGAAACAACGCCGTGACGTTTTAGTGGAAGAGCTCGAAAAGATTGATGGTGTTAAGGTTGCAGTCCCAGAGGGCACATTTTACCTCTGGATGAGCGTGAAGCCATATATGGGTAAATCATTCAAAGGCCGCGTGCTCACGACTTCGTCAGATTTGGCGGCCGCTCTGTTGGATGACCAGATGGTTGCGGTGGTTCCGGGTCTCGAGTTTGGTTTAGACGGTTACTTCCGTCTGAGCTTCGCACTTGAGCTTCCAAAAGGAAAAGAGGCAGTCGAGCGCATGAAGAGTTTCTTCCTGTCTCTGAAGTGATTTGCACATCTATGTTCAAGCTCTTGAGTGGAGTTTGACCAAGCTCGGTCGGAAGATTGGGATGAGCCGATCTCATCTCAACTGATCTGATCAGCCAGCATCGAGTCAAAAACCGAGTCAAAAACCGAGTCGAAAACCGAATCGAAACGCAGAAGAAAAAGTTGCCGAGAAAGAAATCTGTCGGCACTTTTGTATCTAAACTAAATCGATTGCCCCATGCGCTTGCGGGCGCGCAGATTTCGATAGCCTTAGAGGTAAGATTTCGTTCGCAGCCATGCGAGTCGCCATCGCACTCATTGTTAACCCTCATGACGCACCTTTTCTTGGGCGCCGCGGTTATTGCTCAGCGCACGCGCCACAATCCAAACGCGCGGCAAACGCCGAGGCCGTCGCCCCCTGTTTTTATTACATTTCCGACTTTCCAGCTTCCACTGGACCTTGGAAGGGCCAGCCACCGAGTCTTGCGCATCGGATGTTGCGAGGCCTGGCCACTGAGTCTTGCGAGGCCTGGCCTCGACCTTTGGCGGATTGCCGTAAGCACTGGCACCGCCTAACCTAAAATGGTGGATACGACTCACGACGAGTCGGATCGCTTTTCTGGGAGGCCCTGTGAGCAGTTGGACACTTCTTCAAATCGTTCTCGACATCTTTCTCGCGGCCGGCGTATTTTTGATTCTCATGCGCCTCGCACGCGCACCCAAGGATGATCCGCGACTTAGCCGCGGTCTTCAGCTTCTACAAAGTAAAATTTCAGTGCTCGAAGATCTTTCCGACCGCACCGAGGTGCAAGTTGGGCAGCTCATCGCAATCCTTGAGCAAAAAGCGCGCGAAGTTCAAGCGAAGGTGCAACTCGCCGAACAACACGTGCACGCAATTCGCGTGGCGATGGATCGGAGCCTTGATGTCGCTAAGATCTTTCAGGACAAAATCCCGCATCAAGAAATTATAGAACGTCAAAATACAATCAAGTATGTGCAGGCTGCACGTCTCGCGCATCAGGGCGTGAATGTCGACGAGATTGCGTCTCGCGTCGATTTACCAAAAGGCGAGATAGAATTCATCTCGAAAGTAAACCGCGAACGTTTGATGTTCAACGAAGACCAACTCCCGTGGTGGGCTAAGAACGGTGGACAAGAAAATGGCCAGACGGGAAAAAGTGATTCAACGCAAATGAATGGTGCGCAAGAGCAAGCGCAGGCTATGGGTGTGTACGATGGGATCGCCCAGCAGCGCGGTCATTTCATCGATCCAACTCAGCCGGTGGATACAAGAAATTTTGCGGGCGCGACAGCCTTTCCACAACTAACTGCAAAAGAAATGCTGCGCGAAAACGAAGATCAAAATGATGAGCCTCTTTTGATTTTTCCGCAGGCTTCGAACGGCCAACGTTGCACTTCGCCGCAGACTGCTTTCGCGCAGGGCATGCAGGGTGCGAATAATTCCGAAATTATTGACTCAGATTGCAATGCCGCAGCTATCTCCAATCTAATTTCTGATAGTGATGCAATGACTCCTCATGTTTCGCATTCCGCGAAATCGTCGTTAGCCAGTTCTGTAACAGAGTTGAATCAAAATCACACAACTGGTGCCACCGCGACTTCACAGGCTGCCGAAGGCGCAGCCCTCGCAATTCTTCCAATGCTCACAACCGAAGAAGAGAACGCGCGCCGTCTCCGTGCCGAAGTAGAGTTGGCAGAGCACCAGCGTCTAGTCGAGAACTTGAGCCGTCTGCAGTTCGAAATGCAGAACCTTGACATTCAGTTGGCTAAGGAGAACTCGAATCGAAATCTTGCTCAGGCATTTGAACCCCACATTCCGACCGCTAGTTCCTTGCACCGGCTTGGCGAGGAATTTAAGAAAGCCTGCAACGATGCGAACCCGCAAGAGTCCAAGGTCCATACCCTTGCTCCTCTTGAACAGTTTAGCTCTTCGATTCCAAAATCGCTTTTTCATCAGGAGCTGCCCGAGCACAAAGTTATCTTCGATGAAATTGACGCCACCGCATCTTCGGAATTCAACCAGACATCCGAATTGCACGGAAGCCGCGCGCTGAAGTCGGGCTCCGAGTTGAATATTAAGCAGGTTTCAGATCACACTGCCAATCAGATTTTCGATCAGAGCGCCAATCAGAGTTTCGATCAGAGCGCCAATCAGAATGTTAATCAGAGCGCCAATCAGAATGTTAATCAGAGCGCCAACGAGAGTTTCGATCACGGTATAAATCAGAGCGATAGGCAGAGCCTTGCTCAGAACTCAAATCGTAATCAAAGTTCAGATCAGAATGCGAATCCGTTTGCAATTCAACAGCAGGCGCATGCATCGGGCGTGAATTTGAATCAGCCAGCATATCAGAATTATAAAACTGCCAGCAGCCCAGCCAGTGAAAATCGTGATCCCGTTCTCGCTCGAGCAGCAGCGCAAGCAAAAGTTCAAGCAGCGCTTCGTCTTGGGGCAAAGTCGATGGCCAAGACTCAGGCGCAACTTCAGAACTCGGATCGAGTTCTCGCTAGTGAAACTGGCCGTGACAATCAGGTCGACGCACTCGCAGCGGCAAGAGACATGGCCAAAGGAGCCGCCGTGCAGGCCGCGGATTCGATTGCGCTCACGCCTTCATTCTACGGCGAGAATGTGAATCGTGTGATCAACGGACGTAGCAAAGATCAGCCCGCTCCGGTTATCAGAAAAATCGAGTTTCCGAGAATCAATTGAGTAGACCCGCCAGAGCAGAGCAAGCACTCCATGTGAACTGCATGAGCGGTTCGAGCTCCGAAATTTCCAAGCAGGCTCGCTGAATTAGAAGTGATTGGAGAGGCCTGAACTTGAATGATTCGGGCCTTCGTTTTTTTGAAGATTGCTCACGGCCGAATCAGCCAAAAAACCCTATCGAGCATCACGAAATGCAACCGTGCGGATTATCGAACTGAAATACCTGGCTGGCCGGGTGGTCAAGAAAGACTCCGAGGTCAGTGCAGCAGACCTCGGAGTCTCGTCGGGTCCGCAGCGGGCCTCGGAGTTTCGTCGGGTCCGCAGCGGGCCTCGGAGTTTCGTCAGGTCCGCAGCGACTCTCACAGTTTCGTCGAGTCCTCAGCGTTACGTCCGGCTTTATGGCGTCCGTAAACAGATTTTATTCAAATTTAATTGACAGGCTTTTTGC
>JAYVND010000089.1:0-7122 GCA_043758635.1 Bdellovibrionales bacterium | reverse complement strand
CGCGAGGGAATGGCCTTTGGCCAGAATCTAAACAGCACTTCATTCATATATCAGTACCTAGAAACTCAGGAACCTGGCACGAGCGAGACATCACGTTTTCCGATGGACTTCATCAACAACCCCACCAATATTAACTCGATCTTTCGTCTCAAAGATCGTTTGACGGTCACACACATCGAAAAAATCACCCCCGCTCAGGCGACACTCATCAAATCGATGTACGACGATGCAGGAGTGCCACTCGATTCGGTGATGGGCGCGCTCGGTGGAACTGCCTCAGCACCCACCCTCAAAGTTCCGCATATTTTGACAGACGGCGCAGATAGCATGGGAATTATGATGGCCTCGGTTCGCGTGTACGTAAACGAAGGGATGATGCACAGTCAGTGGTATGATTCGTGGCCGATCAATCCGTTTAATTTTACGCGTACCTTGACGCGTGACTTCAAGCCGCAAGAATTTGATATCATCAACAAGGCACGTAAAGATCCTAACAGCCCATGGATGCAAACGGAACGTCGCATGCCGAACATGGCCACCTTTCTTGAAAGCTATGATTCATTCCCGCTCAAAGATGCAGTTGAGGCTCGAGGGTCTGGCGAAAAAGGAAAAGTCAAAGACGGCAAAGCGTACTTGAGTGAAGATCAATTGGTGTTAAATGAAGGCAAAGCCGTGTTTGCCGAAAACTGCGTGCGTTGTCACAGCAGCAAGACTCCACGCAATATGCCAGCCGATGCCGCGGGCCAAGCGAAGGCATGGAAGGAGCTTGTTTTTAGCAAGGATTTCTTGAATGAGAATTATCTCTCAGATGATCAACGTCACTCGATTCTTGAAGTGGGAACGAACTCACAGCGGGCCGAAGGTTCAAATGCGCAGTCGGGTTCAACTTGGGGCCAGATGTCGAGCCAGACTTACAAAGATCAGCGCAAAGAAAAAATCAAATTGGTCGATCACGATGAGAGCGGGAATCCACGCCCACTCTATAACCCAGTCACTGGTAAGTTTGATGTGAATTTCACAACGACGAATGCCTATTACCGCACGCCGACGCTTGTGAGCGTCTGGGCAACTGCGCCGTACCTCCACAACAACTCTGTCGGCTTGTATAACGGCGATCCTTCGGTCAAAGGCCGGTTGGATGCATTCGAAGATGGGATGGAAAAACTCCTGACTCCTTCGAAGCGGCTGGGAATTAAGTCGATCAAGGTGACGACTCATGAAACTTCACTTCCTGAAATTTTTCCGGAGTTGAATTCGATGAAGCGTTTCAATAAAATGGATTTGAAACTCTTGCAGATGCCGGCAGGCACTCCCGTTAACCTCATCATGAATTTGAATTTTCATCACGTGCCAAGTTTAATTGAGGCCTACATCAAAGGTGTGCTCAACGGTGAGCCGCGTTCACATTTCAAGTCGATGATCGATCGCCGTCGCGATGCAGGTATTCAAGCGATGATGGCAGAGATGGTAAAAGTGAGTAACGACCCTGATTACATCGAAGATCGAGGTCATGACTTTGGATCGAAACTCACAGACGAGCAGAAACACGCTCTCATCGAGTACATGAAGTATTTTTAAATTTGAAAACGCGGTTGAGTATTAAAATCGTTAGCAATGATTTGCAGCTGAGAAAAACGACGCAAATACGATGCCAATACGACGCCGATACGGCAACAATACCGCTAAGTCACGGATACGTCACTGGCATGAAATATGGGAATGAAAAGATGGGAATGAATATAATATTTAAAAAGGGCTCGACAGTTGCGATATTAGGCGTGGTCATCTCGTGCACAGTTTCTGCCTTTTCGACTCGGACATCTGCAGCAGCGGCAGTTCCTGAAAAAGTATCGAAACTGCAAATGCAGTCGTCGGTTTCAGACGTGCCACTTACGGATCTTAGGGAGAATAGCGCGGCTGCGCCTGCGATGGTCGAGATGAAGAGCATTTCTTTTGAGCCAAAAGTTATCCAGGTCGGAACCGGGCAGAAGGTGGTTTGGAAAAATATCTCATATACCCAGCACTCTGCATCCGGTGACGGCGATAACACCACTGGCGCTAAAGTGAACAGCGCCGGCGTGAAAGCGAACAACGCTGGCGCTGCAACGAACAGCTCTGGCGCTGCAACGAACAGCGGAGCCTCACGATCAGACATTCGTGCTGTGAAGCCTGCTACCGCCGCGAAAACGGGCGATGAGAGGTCGTTCGACACGGGCCTTGTTGATCCAAAAGCAGAATCTAAACCAATCGTATTTATGGTACCGGGCTCGTATCCCTACCATTGTTCGATTCACGGTAAAACTATGAGTGGCGTTATAATCGTCAAAGGAAATTCGAATGACTGACGCACGCAGCACTGAAAACACTCAAGGTGAGTCCAAAGGCGTAGCCCAAGTTGAGCCGAAAGGCGCAGCCCATGATGCTACGACGGATGTGAAAAAAGTATCTGCCGAGTTTCAAAAGAACCTAACAGATGGGCTCGCGCGACTTCGCGCGACGTTTAAATCTGGGAAGACCCGGAGCTATGATTGGCGCATGGGACAGCTCAGTGCGCTCAAGCGTTTGCTTGATGAAAATGATGAGGCGATCAATGCGGCACTCTGGAAGGATCTGCATAAGTCTCCCTTTGAATGCACGGTCACTGAACAGGGAGTTGTTCGCGGCGAGATCGAAGATGCTCTTAAAAATCTACGCTCATGGATGAAAACCGAGACGATGATGGCTCCACTCATTGATCAGCCGGGAAGTTGCGAGATTCGCCACGACCCGTTGGGAGTGACGTTGATTATTGGAGCTTGGAACTTTCCGATCAATCTTTTGCTCGCTCCCCTCGTCGGCGCAATCAGTGGCGGAAATGCCGCAATTTTGAAACCGTCGGAGATGTCTGTCGCCGTCTCGCATGTCATTGCGGAGCTAGTTCCAAAGTACCTGGATCAAGATGCATTTTTGGTTTTAGAAGGAGCCGTTGCCGAAACTGACTTAATTTTGGATCAGCATTTTGATCTTATATTCTTCACGGGCAGTGGTCCCGTCGGTAAGATAGTGATGGGAAAAGCCGCTCAGCATTTAACTCCGGTTGTGCTTGAGCTCGGTGGGAAATCGCCGACGTTGATCTGCAAAGATGCTAATCTCAAAGTTGCCGCCAAGCGGGTCGCTTGGGGTAAATTCATGAACTCTGGGCAGACCTGCATTGCGCCCGACTACGTAATCATCGACGCATCTGTCGAAGAGCAGTTCGTGGATCTTTTGACAAAGGCGATCTTTGAGATTTACGGCAAAGATCCAAAACAAAGCCCAGACTACGGCCGTATCGTGAACGCAAAAAATTATGATCGTCTTTTGAGCCTGCTCAAAGATGGCGAGGTTGTTACTGGCGGCGTTAGCGATTCGAGCGAGCGCTATATCGCGCCAACTATTCTCGTTAACGTTTCGGCGGAATCAAAAGTGATGCAGGAAGAAATCTTCGGTCCGATTTTGCCGGTTCTACCGATGGTCGATTTGGACGCGATGATTGAGTTTGTCAATTCGCGCGACAAGCCTCTGGCACTTTACGTCTTTAGTGAGGACCGTGCGAAGCAAGAGCGTGTGCTTTGCGAGACCACGGCCGGCGGAGCTGCGGTGAACGATGTCGTCATGCATATGCCGATCGCCGGTTTACCGTTTGGCGGGGTAGGTCCTAGCGGTATGGGATCTTACCACGGCAAGTATAGTTTCGGTACATTCACGCACGCCAAAGGCGTCCTGAAAAAGTCGACTTGGATCGACGTTCCACTCCGTTACGCGCCTTACACAAAGGCGAGCCAGGACTGGGTGAAGCGCCTGATGTGAGCGAATTCAATTGGCACTCGCTGGCGGGCGCTGTGTGAAGTGGAGCCGTTTGGTGATTGCCGCCTCAAATCAACCGCGTTACGATTCTCTCAACCCCGTTATCCCAAGTAGGTGAGAATGAGTCGACTCTCGATCGCCGCGGTTTGTTTTCTGAGCTTTGGCCTCGCTCTCTTTACGCTAGCGGGCTGTGCGAGCTCCAAAACGGGGCCAAATTCTTACGCCGCCAATAAACACGAGCCGACGACGGCAGAATCTCAAGCGGCATTGAGCGCTCAAATTCCATTTATTGAGCAAAGCTGGGTTGAGCTGGGGCCGCACTCACGCTGGATTGTTCGAGCAGCCACGGCACAGCCTTCATGTCCCGAGGTCGATCTAGATGGGCACAGATTGCCTCTGCTTGAACGAACTACGACCTACGAACGTGGCCAGCCGATTTTGATTTGCGAAGGTGATATTTCTCCGTCGCAAAAATACGTAACCGTCATGGGTCATAGACATGAGATCGATCTCAAAAAAATAAAACTGATAGTCGTGATTGGCGATACTGGTTGCCGTGTGAAAGCGCACGGTGACAGGTTTGACATTCAAGATTGTCACTCGGCTGAGGCATGGCCATTTGCGCGGATGCTCAACGAAGTGATCTTGCCAATGCACCCCGATCTGATTGTTCATGTTGGGGATTACCACTACCGCGAATCCCCATGCCCGAAGGGCAATACAGACTGCGATGGCGCCGTTGCGGGAGACAACGTCGAATCTTGGCAGCAAGATTTTTTCACGCCCGCGGCCAATGCGCTTAATCAAGCCAACTGGCTTTTTGTTCGAGGCAACCACGAAGTTTGCAAGCGCGCGGGACCGAGTTGGTTTCGTTTTCTCGATGCGCATTCTTACGTTGCGACTTGCGAAGACCGAGATGCCGACTCAACTCAGCCTCTGAGTTCAACGATCGGCGGGGTGACGCTCTCATGGATCGATGCGGCCGACGATCACAATATTCAGCCGAGCCTTGAGAGGTTGTCTGAAGTGCTAAAGACAAAATCATTTTTGTTTATGCATCGGCCTTTTTTAATTGAGGGGGAGGATGACGAAGCTAGCACCGTGAATCACCTACCGAGAAAGCTTGAGCACAGTCACAAGATCACGGCCGTGATCGTCGGGCATAAGCATAAGTTTCGTTTAAATAAATTCTCGGACAATCGACCGACCGAGATTATTAGCGGTAACGGCGGAACGAAGTTGCTCGCGCCGGAGGCTGGAGTCTCTCTTCAGGATGGTTGGAGCTCGGGTCAGGATCATGGTGTCGAGCATTCCACGTATTGGCGGCATGGATTTATGACACTGGAACAGCAGAGCTCGATGCATGCTGCTGACTCAAAGAAATCTGCGAAACCCGACGGCTGGATCGCGGTTGAACATGATGTAACCGGTCATCCGATTTTTACGACCCACCTCAATTAACGTGCCGGCAAGGGGTCTGGTTTGGCGGCACTTTTTTTGTCAGCGGTGATCGCCGTAATTTCCCGGAACGCTCGCATGCGGCTGCAAAAGGCTTCCGCTCAAGGGGGCAAAAGGGGTGCCGGTATTACTTGTCGAGGCATCTCGTAGTCGTCGTCCACAGAGAGACGCCCCCTGCGGGACTTCGGTCACTTCATAACCTAAATGAGATAAGTATGGCTCCTGTGAACGTGGCAAAAGGCTGAAACCTTCGAGTCCAACGATGAGTAGATCGTCAAATTGATTGCGGCGCCAGCCCGGGAGGTAAAGAAACGGATCGACGGGAGTGAAGATCTTTGGACCATTTGTCGACATTACGGCAACTGCGCCACGCTGCAAGAGCTGCGCAACGCCAAGCGACTGCACAAAAACTTGAGACGGAACAAAGCAACCACCGGGGCCGGTCGGACCAAACCCAAGTGCCTGAAGTGGTAGACCTTGGCCATTCCCGGTCGTCTGAGTTGTGCTCGGTCCATCGCCGTTGCGCTGATCATTTCCTTGTCCACTTCCCTGATTGCCTCTTTGGCTATTGCCTTGACCGCTTCCATCGCTCTCGTTTCCCGTACCGTTATCATCACCATCTTGTGGAGGAGCCGTCGATCCTGATCCTGATTCTGATTTTAAGCCACCGCGAACCATTGTGATAGCTTGCGCCCGTGTTAAATCCGGATGGTAAGTCTTCAAAAAAATCACACCAGCTGCCGCAATGGCCGCAGAGTTTGAAGATCCTTTGTAGGTCTCGCCATTTTTTAATTTGACGGCTGAAGTGAACGACACCTCAGGTTTATTTTCGCGAACACCTCTCGATGATTTCTCAGAATCGCTCGCGCCGACTGTGATGACCGTTGTGTTGTCGGCCGGTGAGAGGAGAGACTCCGTAGAATTGGATGTGTCTTGTAATTCTACAAAATCGCCGCTCGTCGTGATCTTGAGACGGTCGCGCGAAGCGGTGAAGTTTTTTGAGCGAATCTTGACCCGTAAATTGTAAAGGCCCGGGACGACATCGGCTTCAAGAATTTCCCGTGGATAGAGCGACTCGCCCTGCGCGTTTGGATCAAGAACTTTCTTTTGCGTGAGTGCAGCTGTCTGAACAATCTTAAGAGTATCATCAGTCAGAATGAGATCGAGATCTTTGTCGGTGCCAACAGTCACGTCGTCCTTGAAGTCATTCCAGCTGAGGACCGCGCGAAGATGGCAATTTTTTGAGTCTATAGCTTGCGTACTACTTTCAGTTCCGGTTTTGTCATGGGTGAGACAGCGCACCCGAACTGAATTGTTTGCGCCCGGAAGTTTTGCCCAGGCATCCGTGTCACCTTGAACAGCCGCAACGAAAGTCGAATCGGCAAAATTGCCGGCCGCGTTCACCCAGAGGACACCAGCATCGGTGGCTTTGTTCACGACCGCGTTGATAAATCCGCGGCCATTTCCGTTTCCGCCATACTCCCAAACTTGCGAATAAAGAACCACGTCATATTTGCCGCTCACGACTTGCTCAACCGCTGAATTCAAATTGCTGTAGCCGTAGGCCGAGAAGAGGTGAAGCTCGACTGGCAAGGTTCCGCCGCCAGCGCGGTCGAGAAGCCCAGCGACAATCTGAGCCATAAACAAACCGTGCGACTCTTCGGTCTGTGGATCCACCGCTAGGGGGCCTGCATGGTATTGTGTGGTTGCAGGAAGAGTTTTTCCGAGTTCATCCTTATATCCACGAAATCCGTTGTCGAGAATCGCGACTCTCACGAGTTGTGGAGCGCGCGGCTTCACGCGAAGGCTGTCGATGCCGAGCTCCCGTGCGAGTTGGTT
>JAYVND010000088.1:0-2256 GCA_043758635.1 Bdellovibrionales bacterium | reverse complement strand
AATTTTTTGAAGAATTTCCGTACCACAGTGGAGTCTCAATTGCGCGGCAGCATCGTTGGACTCGCGGGGACTGGCAACTTCTCCCCTGGACGCTCGGGCTGAGAGGCGGTGGGATTTCCATCATTGGCCGCTGGAAGATGATTGATAATCTTCGCCGCTCGCTTGTGCAGCCGATGAGTGTGTTGATGTTAATTCTTGCCATCGCAACACCGACAAGTGGTGTTGTCGGCTGGTTGATCTTTTATATTCTCGGGCTCAATATTTCTTCGGTCGTCCATCTTGTGAGCACCATTCTTCCTCCGGCGCGCAGTCACTCCTATGGTTTACATTTCAAGTCTCTTGCTCAAGATATGCTGCTCGCGGTTGAGCGTTTGCTTCTCTCGCAGACTCTGATCGCAAGTCAAGCCTACCTTGAGGTCGATGCGATAGTTCGAGCGCTCTTCCGATTGTTCATCAGTCGGCGGATGCTTCTCGAGTGGACCACGGCTGCCCAGTCGAAGTCTGCTTCGAGCTTGCAAATGCAGAGCTTTATCCAATCGATGAAGGGTGGAGTCGCCGTGGCTGTAGGGGGGCTCATCGCGATAAGAGTGATGGGATCCAACCAGCTTCCGATTTACCTTCCGTTCTTTGCGCTTTGGCTTTTCTCGCCGGCGCTCGCGCGCTTTTACAGTCTTCCACCCGAAGAGGATAAACTCATTCCATTGGCCCCAGAGGACATGCAGTTTTTAACGCTCACGGGACGAAAAATCTGGCGATTCTTCACGACCTTTGTCACCGAGACCGAACACTTTTTGCCGCCCGACAATTTTCAGGAAGATACTACACCAGTGGTTGCGCATCGGAGCTCACCAACGAATTTTGGTTTGTACCTTTTGTCAGTGGTCGCAGCTCGCGACTTCGGATGGATTGGCACGATCGAGATGGCAGATCGCCTAAATGAATCGCTCCAGAGCATGGAAAAACTTGAACGTTACCAAGGACATTTTTTAAACTGGTACGACACTTCGCGGGCAGAGGCACTCGAGCCAAAATACATCTCCTCGGTCGACAACGGAAATCTTGCAGGCCATCTGCTCGCCGTTGCGCAAGCCTGCACGGAGGCAACAGCTAAGCCACTCTCGCCCACTGGCTTCAATCGCGGAATTCTGCAGACTTTGCTCCTAGTTGAAAACGCACTGGCGAATTTTGTTGATAAAAATCCTGAACCATTGCCGACGGCATTAGAAGTGACGAGAGTTCATCAGGATTTAGCGACGCGCCTCTTGACACCCGATCAGTTGATCACCGATCGATGCCAGCATTGGAAGATGCTGCGGCTGACAGCCGATCAATTGGTCGAGTCCGCACACGCCCTCTCGCAATCTTCATTTGGTCCTGAAAGCGCCGAGATTGAGGCTTGGGCTTGTGAGCTCCGTCGTGACATTGCGAGCTCGGAAAAAGATTTTACACAGCTTTTTTCTTGGACCGAGCTCGTCAGAACGGAAAAGCGCGGCTCTGAAAGCCGCGACACAGAAAAGCGCGGCTCAGAAAGCGGCGCCTCAGAAAGCAGCGCCCCCATTGGTCCCGCAGATTCGATCGTTCGATGGACGTCGCCGAACGTGGCAAGCGCGCCGCTCACGATCTGTCAGATCGCCGGCACGTGCGAAGGTTATCTCAATGAATGTTTAATTTTTGAACAAGCATTCAGCGTTTCCGGGCAGTCCAATCTGCCGAATGAATTTGTCGAATTCAAATTGCGTCTCCAATCATCGATCGCTGCCGCGAACTCTCTCATTCGACGTCTCGAAGATGCGAGGCGCCTGGCGCTCAGCATGTTTCATGCGATGGATTTTTCTTTGCTCTATGATCCCGTTGGAAAGCTTTTCTCAATCGGCTACCGTGTCAACGATCGACAACTAGATGGAAGTCACTATGATCTTCTCGCCTCGGAATGCCGTCTCACCAGCCTCATCGCCATTGCCACAAAGGCGACGTTCCGGCAGCGCACTGGTTCCGGCTGGGGCGCCCGCTCACCCTTGTGAACAGTGACGTCACGCTTTTGTCTTGGTCAGGCTCGATGTTTGAATACCTCATGCCGTCGCTCGTGATGTACACGCCGCGCGGAAGTTTACTCAACGACACGTGTCGTTCGTCGATCAAAAGCCAGATTGAATACGGCGAAGCAATGGGAGTGCCGTGGGGGATTTCTGAGTCAGCATACAATATGCGCGATCTGCAGCTCACTTATCAGTACATGAATTTTGGTTTACCGAATCT
>JAYVND010000087.1:0-2256 GCA_043758635.1 Bdellovibrionales bacterium | reverse complement strand
TTTTCGATTCGGTGCGCCTCGCTGAAGGACCCATCGACGTTGCGAGTGATCGCATGTTGATGTTGAATTTGACGCCGCTCGAGAAAAAATCAAATGTGCTTTCTCAATTCGAAATTTTCTTAGAGTCACTTGACGGTGTTGCCGCGATACGCGACAGCGCATTCACGGTTGCCGACGAGCTCTTCACCAACGGGATTAAAAATGCTTGGCCCGCCGGCTCCAACCGTAAGACCTCGGCTCCGACACGGACAGGCGCAGTGGATTTCTTTGCCCGTTCTGACGGCAAGCGGTTGGTAATTGGCTGCAGAGACAGCTTCGGCCTGCTCGGGTTTGCGCAGATTCTCTCTCGGATTCAGAATTGCTATGAGATGGGCGTTGCACAGTCCATTTCCCAAAGTGAGGGCGGAGCCGGCATTGGTTCTTTCATGGTTTTTAGCAACAGTGCTTCATATTATGCCGCGGTTAGCCCTGGAAACCACACCGTGGTTTGCGTCTCTCTGCCGCTCGGTATGAGTTCGCGTAAAATTTCGAAACTCTCAAAAAATATTCATCTTGTGACAGTGAAGTGAGGAACTATCATGAACGAGTTTAAATCGTCAGAGCAAATTAACGGAGATTCAATCTTACTCACATTCGAAGGCACCATTGACGAGGACGTTCAATTCCCGGTTGTCAGTTTGACTGGAAATTCAGCGATCACGATCGACCTTCAGGCCGTCAAAGCCATCAACTCGGTCGGAATTCGCGAGTGGCTGAACTGGATCCGTCCCTTGTCAGAGAAGGTAGCGATCGAATTGATCAACTGCCCAAAAGCCTTAGTTTTTCAATTTAACATGGTTGAAGGCTTCCTTCCGAAGAATGCCCACGTGCTTTCGTTCTACGTGCCGTTTTTCTGTGAAAAATGCGATCGCGAGGACAACGTTCTCTTCACCGTTGGCAGCGAAGTAACTGTGAACGCGGGGACCGTTTCTATCCAGTACGATGCGAAAAAAGCCGATCTTTGCAAAAAAGGCGATGACGATTGCGAAGTTGAAATGGATGTGACGGAGTCAAAGTACTTTCAATTTTTGAAAAAGATGGCGGCTTAAAATGCCAGCAAGTAAGCCAGCAAGTAAGCCAGGAATTAAGCCAGCAAGTAAGCTAGGAATTAAGCCAGAGAACCGAGCAGTTTCCATCGCAGTCGATCCTGAGTATATTGTTGTGGCCGAAGACTCGGCTCCCAACCGTACCATTTTAGTTTTACTTTTAAAGAAACTTGGCTACCAGATCATCGAATGCGACGACGGCGACGTTGCTTGGCGCGAAATTTCGGAAAATAAAAACCGCCGCATTGTTGCGGTCATCTCAGATCTGATGATGCCGACGATGGACGGGCTGGAACTTTTGCGACGCGTCCGCAATCTTGAAGCAACTCATGATTTGCCGTTCGTCTTGGTTACGGCAGTTTCGGATAAAGACTACATCCAAGAAGCGCGCACGCTTGAAGTGAACGGCTACATTTTGAAACCCGTCACCTTCAAACGCGTTTTTGCAAAACTTCAGGAAATCTTTCCGGCTCGGCAGTTTCCGAGTCTCGCCGGTTGATCATTGGATAAAAAGAGATGAGTGCCGCTGAAAAGCTCAAACAAAAACCGATCTCAGACCGATTGGACGAGCTTCCAACGCTTCCTTCGATTGTCTATGAGCTCAATCGCGTTATCGCTGACCCAATGGCTTCGATCAACTCGGTCGAAAAAATTATGGCAAATGACCAGGCCATGACGACCAAAGTTTTAAAGCTCGCCAACTCCGCCTATTACGCAATTCCAGGCGGAGTGACCACGCTCAGTCGTGCGATTGGCTATATCGGTTATGAGGCGGTTCATCAGCTTGTTCTCTCTGCGAGCATTATCGGAGCCCTGAAGGACCAGAATCGTAGCCAGAATCGTAGCCAGAATCGTAGCCAGGGGCGTGGTCAAATTGCAGAAATTCAGTTCGATATTGCGCAGTTCTGGAAACACTCGCTTGGTGCGGCGATCGCGGCCGAGACCATCGCAAGTCACCTTAGTTACAAAGCTCCTTCTGAGCTTTTTACCTGCGGCCTCGTGCATGACATGGGTAAACTCGCATTGTTTCTTGTCGAGCCTGAAGTATTTCAACGGGTGTTGAAGTCGGCGTGCGAAGATGGCGCGAGCTTTTACGAAACCGAGCAAAAGCTCGATCTGCAGTCGCACGTTGAGATTGGACAGATGCTCGCGCAGAGATGGCGCCTACCAA
>JAYVND010000086.1:0-2257 GCA_043758635.1 Bdellovibrionales bacterium | reverse complement strand
GGGCGACAACCGCGACAACTCGGCCGATAGCCGTGTGTGGGGGGCTTTGCCGCTCGATCGAGTCTTGGGGCGGGTCTCAATGATTTGGCTTGCATGTGAAGAAACTTTACCCGACGCAAATCAAATGTGCGATCCTCAAAGCATTAGGTGGAATCGTATGTTTGAGTTTGTGCGATGAGCGAAAAGCTTCCTACGAAAATTGTTTTGCGTGAGTATGCCGAGAGCTTATTTATCGCGGTCTGCATCGCATTTTTTCTGCGGGTGGTAGTGATCTCGGCCTATAAAATCCCAACCGGATCCATGACGCCGACGCTGAAGACTGGCGACTTTGTTTTTGCGTACAAACTTGCCTATGGAGTGACGATTCCGTTCACCGACGAAAAAATTGCGAAGAGTTATCCAGAACGAGGGGATGTCGTTGTGTTTAGATTCCCCGGCAATGAGTCTGTGAATTACGTAAAACGCGTGATCGGTCTCCCTGGAGATCGAATTTCGATTAAAAATAAACGGCTGTATCTCAATGAAAAAGAAGCGAACTATAAGGCGGCATCGCTCGAATTGATTCGCGACATTCCCGGTCATGATGATGACAAAGTCGCAAACGAAGAATTTAGCAGCTCGAGCCACTACATCATGACTAGTCAGATGATTGGGGCCGATTCATTTGGCCCGATCATTGTGCCACCAGGTCAGCTTTTCGTCCTCGGCGACAACCGAGATTCGAGTGACGACTCGCGCTATTGGGGTACCGTGCCACTTGGGAACCTCGAAGGTCGAGTCGTGCTGGTTTGGATGTCCTTTGATTGGCTGTCTCGCTGGGGAAATGAGCGCTTACCTAGTGTTCGTTGGGAAAGAGTCCTTCGCGCCGTGCGATGAAGTAAGCGTTGCTTGACCGTCGCCTCGCGCTCGCTCTACGATTCTCCTCAATGCCCTTCCCCCAATCTGCCCACGAAAAATCGGTGCTCACGACAAGCGCTTTGACGCTTGAGCAGATTTCTATCGTTTTTAAGCAGGCTGAAGCGTACCGCGAATCTTTTGTGAGATCCGGGCAGTTTTCTTCAATTTCGAGCAAGAGTTCAACGTCGCCGAGCGAGGGCAAAAAAAGTTTGACCGCGGACTCGACGACAAATCGCGGACCGAAGTTACCGGCAAAGAATGTTGGCGGCCCACGAATTGTGAGCTGCCTTTTTTTTGAACCAAGCACTCGCACACGTATGAGTTTTGAGATGGCGGCACTCCGCCTCGGCCACCACGTTCAGCTGATGAGTTCCGCTGCGTCGTCATCACTCAGCAAAGGTGAAAGTTTGGCCGATACCGTGCTCAATGTGCTCGCGATGAAGCCAGATGCATTGGTGATTCGCTATGGAATTTCGAAAGAACTAGATGAGCTTTTACCAACCCTCGCAATTCCCGTCCTGAATGCCGGAAGTGGCGTCGTTGCGCATCCAAGTCAGGCGCTTCTTGATGCGTTGACGATTCGTCAAAATGTCATCCATCAGGGGCAAGTCTCCAACTCACATCCTCATCTCCATTTGGCAGGGCAAAAAGTTTTAATTGTCGGTGATGTTCGGCACAGTCGAGTTGCGAGTTCAAATTTTGAGGTGCTCATGCGTTTGGGCGCTGAAGTTGCAGTTTGCGCACCTGCGGAATTCCTTCCTTCTAACGGAAATCTACCAAGCGGGATTCAAATATTTAAAGATTTAGATGAAGCCACGGCATGGGCCGACGTCTACATGGCGTTGCGCATTCAACTCGAGCGACACGTTCCGCAGCAAGCAGACAGCCATAGCAGTGCGCCTGCTGGTGATATGAATAGCGCACGAGCTGATTACAGTGCTCAGTTCGGACTTCACCCACGTCGCCTGAAAATTCTTAAAAAAAATGCGATCATCATGCATCCGGGGCCGATCAATCATGGGGTCGAACTATCGATCGAAGCCATTCATGATCCGCGAGCGCGCATCATGAATCAGGTCGAAAATGGTGTTTACATTCGCGCGGCACTTTTGGCGCGCGCTCTCGATTGATTTTAGTTTTCGAAGGAATCTGTGCACTGGGTCGGTTAACAGGCGGAGAGACGATGACGAAGGGCTTCTTGGTTTTAGAGAGCGGTGAGTGTTACGACGGCGACTGGCATGGTCTGCCATCATCGCCTCATGGGCCCCCCGGTCGCGCTGGCGAAGTCGTCTTCAATACTTCGCATGCTGGCTTTGAGGAAATCGCGACTGACCCCTCATACTTCTCGCAAATCATCGTC
>JAYVND010000085.1:0-2258 GCA_043758635.1 Bdellovibrionales bacterium | reverse complement strand
ATTGCACCAACACCTCTTGTTTAATGTACTGGAATGTTGATACGAGCGGAATCGTAGGAAACTTATTGGGCGGTACGATACCGTCGCTGGATCCAAGTTGTCTCGCTGATCTGCAAGCAAATGGCGGAATATGAGCTGCCGAGGAAGGTGCTCGGCACCTCCTCGGCATCTGGAGTTTCGTCACTCGCGGCACCATCATTAAATTGTAAAGTAAAACAAAGAGATCGCATTTAGAAAACACGCCAGCCGAACAGCCAAGTCGCCCGCTGCTCGTCATGAAATCACGACTGTTTTAAAAGCTGGCTATGCGATCAAATATGGCAGACCGCGTCTTTTGGAATACATGTATTTCCGCACGCTTTTCCGGCCTTACAATTTTTTGCATTTTTCATTGAAGGATTGGGTGACTGACTAGCGGGCGTGGAATCGACTGGCGCAGCGGCAGCCGGCGCTGCAACTGGAGGCGCCGCTGCCGGCGGAGCAGCTACAGGCGCTACCGAATCAGGTCGTTGCGCTTGCACCACTGGCGCTTCTGCACTCGTCGTAGAATCGCCTGCACCTTTGTGGCACACATCCTTTTGTGAGATGCAGCTGTTGCCACAGGGTTTTCCCTTTTTGCAGTTGCGAGCCTCCGCTTGTCCAGATGTAAATAAAAACACGATGCTTAATACACCCAAAACTATTTTCAACTTTAAAAATTCTTTATAAAACGTTTCCAAAACTTCTTCTCCTTCAAACTTTGCGTGATCGAAAAAATATTTTTTGTAAGGCTTCTTCGCTAGTCTTCTTCATAGCTCACCTATGCTGCCGAAACGTAGCGAGTTTGTTTAACAGTTGAACAAATCAGCGGCATCGCCGCCGGGTTGCGAACTGACATCATTTTTTCGAAGCAGACTTCTTACCGGTGCCCGCTGAGGGCTTTTTGGCAGAGGACTTCTTGTTTACAGCTTTCGATGCTTTTTTTGCAGGTCTCCCATTTGCTGCTTTCTCTTTACCGCCGTCAGATTTTTTGCCAGCACTTGTCGAAGATTTTTTCGAAGCTTTCTTAGATCCTGCTTTGCCGCCATTGCTGAACAAACTAGCGAGACCGCCCGCGCTAAAACTCGACACGACCTTTTCCCAGTTCTCTTTTACCGCATCGATAAGTTCAGAAGCTTCCTCTGCCCCTGCCTCCGAGAGGGCCAATGACCGTCTCAGGAGTTCTTCTGTCTCCGCTCTGATGTTTTCAAATAACTCGGACTTGTCCCAGCGACCGTTAGGGTTGATCGCGAGCTCACTTTTTGTTTAGGCTGCTTTTCGCTCTGAGTCAAGAACACTTAAATTGTTTATAAGTGTTCTCATTTGTGTTTTTCCGCCGCGAAGTCTTCGCATCTTGCTCCGGTGCGTTTGGATAGCAGTTGCAACCCAGCGCATGGATTTATCTCTCTTCACTTTGTTGCCAGTCTTTGGATGGTATCCCCAGTTTTTAACGTTCTTGAGCTTGGCTTTTGAGACGCCAATCAATGACTCGATGGCATTGGTTGTTGAGAGAGCATTTCGGAACTCGCCCGTCACTCCGAGAGCATGCACTGTCAGGAGCTCGCCTTTGGATTCTAAAAGCGATTTCTCGGCATCATCACTTATCGTTCGAAGCCAGTTGGCAAGAGACTTAAATTCCGCTTCGGCAGCCAGTTTGGAATTAAGTCCCATCATTTTTTTCATACGCCTCCACATCTGGGCGTGATTTGTTTTTGGCAAATACCCTTCGAGATTACGGGCCTTATGGAGCCAGCACCGTTGGATGAGTACGGTGTTGCCCCAGAGTGCCAAAACAGCCGCTCTCAGAGCTTTACCACCATCAAGCATGGCGAGCAGACGCGAGGTTTTAAAGGTAAACCCACGCGCCGTGAGGCCACTTAAGAGATCCTTTACGACCGCCGCGTTCTCGGTATCACCCTCTTTGAGGCCGAGCGGAACTTTTTGGCAGTCATCGGTAATCCCAATGGCCACGATAACCATGCGGCCGCCGATATTGGTGCCATCGATTAAAATTGCAACAAAGCGCAGCTGAGACAGATCAGAGCTATTGATTTCCTCAAGATCCTTTTTGGAGGCTCGCTTAAATGCTCTCGAAACCGAGGATTTAGAGATCCCAGTCTTCTCTGCAAAACCGGAGATGACCTCTTGATAGTTGCGCGTCGAAACACCTCTGACCATTCGCGCCTGCATTTGGCTGTCGAGCAAGTCGCGGTCACGCAACTTGGCTAGAGAAGGCAACC
>JAYVND010000084.1:0-2258 GCA_043758635.1 Bdellovibrionales bacterium | reverse complement strand
TCACCCGTGATGACAAAGAGTGTCTTTTTAAACCAAGGTTGTTTTTCGGCATCTGTGAAAAATTGTTTCAATGAATCATCCGCGTAAGCAACTACGTTGTGCATTGGGTGCTCGCCTCGGTTGTATTTTCGCTCAAGTCCCCCTGGCAATTTATAGGGATGATGGGACGAAACTGAAAACACCGTATAAAAAAAGGGCTGTTTTGAATCTTGCCAGTCCTGATTGATATGCTCTTCGAAATAGTGAAAATAAGGGCCGTCAAAAATTCCCCAGAGACCGTCGAAATTTTTTGCTTTCAAATCCTGAGGGTATTCATTCAATCCAAAATATTTCTCTATGCCAATCAATCGCATAAATGAATCAAAGTGCATCGTGCCATTACCGACGCCGTGAAAAAGCGCAGTTCGATAGCCTGCTTTTTTAAAATATTCAGCCAGACTGTGGATTGAGTTGGTGGCGTACGGAGATCGAATATAGGTCTCCGGCTGCCAACCAGGAATTCCGGCCATAATCGATGGCGGAAATTCGATCGAATTTTTACCATTGGCATAACCATTATAAAACGCAGTGGATTTTTCAGCCAGTGAATCAAGAAACGGCGTATGGCCTTTCCAAGGATTTTTCCAGCCCATGTATTCGCGACCAAAACTTTCCATCACAATCAAGATAACATTCTGCCCTTTGAGAACACCTGAATTTTTGGCGTGCAACTCCTCAGGCTCCAGCTCCTTTGTGAGTTCACTTTGATTCGCAAAGTAACGATCTGGCGTGACTCGCGCGGCACGCCAGCGCGTGATCATATAGGGTGCACTCAATGCGAGGTTCGCAAGACGGTCCGAGCCCAAATCACCGGCATTAGCAATTCCAATAGGCTTTCCTTGCAGTCCGCCACGAATGCCGACGATCGATAGACCAACTATCATCACCGTCCCGACTAGCGTGAGCGAACCACGCACAACAAACTTGCCAGGAAGTCTTGGTCGTCTGAGCCAAGCACGCTCCTTGCTGCCGAATCTATTTTCAAAAAAGAAAAACACCAGAGCGAAAAGCGCGAAGAGAGCAAACTGCGGTCCAAACGAAAGCAGCAACGCCAACGGTTGTCGGGCATACTCTGCGGCGATCTGAATGTGGAGCACCGATTGTCGCTGACCGTGAATTTGAAAGAGTTCGAGATCGACAAAAGAAGCGACAATGAGCGCGAGATTAGTAACGGTGTAGAAAACACGCCACCAGAGCCAGAGCCATAAAGGTGCTTGCCACTCTTGAAGCCAAAACCAAATGATGAGCAACCCGGCGTTGAAAATAAAGAGTGCCGAGATATCAAAACGAAGCGCGAAAATAAATGTTCGCAGGATATCAGGAAGCGTTTCGACCGCATATGTTTCGTGATTAGCGATGGCAAAATAAAGTCTAAAAAGCTCAGCCATGAAGAGCAGAGCGCCAATTCGGAGAAAAAGTCGCAGCCACAGCTTGAAGAAACCGGGTCGCTGAGTTGGGACCTGCGTCGAAAGGATTAATGCTTCGCGTTCATTTTTTAGAACAGCCACTGCTCCCCCGATTTTGACAAGGAGCAAAAGCTAACTCATTTGAACATCTTTGGCAATTACACGGCAATTACACGGCAATTAAACAGCACGAGTTTATCGGCAGACTGTGAGCCTTAACCAAAAGCTTAAAACGCGCGCCCTCGTCGTCAGGCGGTGCTCAAATTTTCTCTCGTCGATGGATGAATTTGCATCACTTTCGGCGTACTCTTGCCAGATGGAAATGTCGCCACCCGCCTCTCCAATTCCTAATGTGAGCTCTGACCCGACTTCTAATCCGATTCCTGATCCGATTGCCGATCCAGTTTCTGTTGTGGCTTCGAAAGCAGATCCAAGACGACCCATGGACCGGCGCCTACTCTGGACTTTGGTCTTAACAACGGCGCTCGCAGTCGGGAACGTTTATTACGCGCAACCTCTGCTCGTTGAAATTGCCGAGACCTTTCACCGTTCGCCCGGCGAAGTTGGAACACTTCCGTCGATCACTCAAATTGGAGATGTTTTTGGACTCTTCTTTTTGACTCCGCTGGGGGACATCAGTGAGAAGCGGCGTCTGCTCGTTGGTCTCTTGATATCTGCTGGGCTGGCGCTCGCAGGTTGTGCGCTGGCACCGAACTTCGTTTTCTTGCTCTTGATGGCGTTTGGCGTAGGCCTCACCGCCGTGCTCGTGCAAATCATTATTCCATTCGTTGCTTCCCTCAGCTTGCCCGAAAA
>JAYVND010000083.1:0-7171 GCA_043758635.1 Bdellovibrionales bacterium | reverse complement strand
CTTGACCATCTTCGAGTGGATTTTCTGCCGGGCGGGGGCGAGCGGCTTGACGGTCGAGCGAGCGTTCACTACTTGCAATATGACATTGCGATCTTGATCAATGGTGAACCCACACATCCTGAAATTTCGTTTATGTCTAAACCGGAGCTTGCGAATCAGCAGCAGGTAATTGCAGTCTTACTTTTCGGTCGGCCCATGACTGAGCTTAGCCAGAACGACAAGTCTTCTGTTTCAAATCTTCAAGCCGCTTTTGCTGATGCGGCACTCGGTGTTGGCTCCCTTTATCTGTTAGCCAACACGCCGATCGAAAGCGTAGGTTACGATCCAACGAGTCAGTCTCTGCGAGCGACTGTTGGACTGGGTGCAGGGACCTCGATTGATGTTGGAACAACAGACTCGGTGGGTCTCAATAAAACGCTGGGGCGCGAGTTTACATTCCGCACGCAAGTCGACAAGCTCGCGAGCTCTGGCCAAAACACCGTGAGCGCTATGATTGAATGGGTGAAGGGCTTTTAGCTCGTCACTCTCTCGAACCAGCGGTACAGGCAACCCCTGGACTTCAGAAGCGTGCGTCCCTTACGGGTCGCAAATCGAGCGACCCTTACGGGTCGACTCTCCTCAACTCGACCGCGTCTTTTCCCCAACCCCCAACGACGGGAACGTTTCTCCTTGCGGCCCAAATCCAGAGCGCTGCGCTTAAAAACAACATACCGATCGATAGCCACTGGCCGCGGGTGAGGCCGAAGAGCTGATAGCCGATATGCGCATCGGGCATGCGGAACTGCTCACCGATGATTCGCACCACTGCGTAAATCGTAAGCCAAAGGCCCCCCACAACGCCTGGACGATGAGGTTTGCGCCAAAATAAAAACGTAATGATGAAGAGCAGCAACCCCTCCATTAGGCCTTCGTAAAGCTGCGAAGGATGGCGCGGTGTTAAAAATTCGCCAAGCGCCACGCGGGCTGATTGATTTCCGTTTTCAATCGCGTGAATGATTCTCTCGATCATCTCGGTGATTTGAAAACGGGCGCCGCCGCTGTTCGTGCGAACTTGGCTGATCCACAATTGCCAGTTGGTAAGATTTCCGCCGACGGACTCAACAGCTTTGTTCATATTTGGCAGAAGGTCGTGCGAACTCGGATCGCTCAGCTGGCGTTCCGCATCGTGTTTGAACCAAAGAAACATCTCGCCAGGAAATTTTACGGCCCATGGAAGATGAGGGCTGCTCTCGCGGCCAAATAATTCGCCATTCATAAAGTTTGCAATTCGACCAAAGAAAATTCCGACCGACCCGCCGAGTGCGGTGAGATCGCCGAGATGCAACCAGCTGAGTTGATGTCGTCGTGCAAAAAAGACGGCAGCTAAGATCACGCCGATAATTCCACCGTGGCTAGCCATTCCTCCTTCCCAAACCCGTAAGACGCCCCAGAATGGAAACTGAGTCGAAAAGTCGGTTAAGAGATCAGGGCCATAAAAAAGAGCGTAACCAAAGCGGCCACCTATCATCACTCCGAGCACGCAGTAAGTGACATAATCTGTGACGAGTTCAGGTTTGATCACTCGGCGGCCGCGATTGGCGATGAAGATCATTAAAAATGCCGAGAGAATAAAGCCGGCGAGATAAGCCATTCCGTACCAGCGAATTCCGAAGTTTTGCGAGAACTGTATGATGAAAGGATTGAGATTGTGCACCCAAACCTGGGCGGAAGCTGAGCTCTCAGGCGTCATTTTGATTACTCTCCAAATTAAGAAAACGTATGCGCGAATCTTTCATGAGGTCTTTACAAAAGACAATCAGTTTCAGGATTTTGGCGCTTCACTCGGTTGTTAGACTTTGGGCGCACCTGCGGGGTTCGTTCCTGGAGCTCGCTCACGAAATGATCGCTTGAAATCACCGGTGAGATGCTTCCGCGACACGTGCACCAAAAACACGTTCGCTGCATCGCGACGAGCATTGAGAACAGTGGGCTGAAACTCGCGTCGCGGAGTCTGCTCAAGTTGCGTTGCGATACTTACCAAGTCGAATCGTCGATCCTGAAAGCAAGTCAGTTCTGCTGGAATTTTAAACTCAAAGGTTAGGCTAGAGTAAGAATTCTAGTTTCTGCGTTTTGTCGTGAATTCAATCTCTGGACCATTCGATCGTCGGACGAAATTACGAACTTTTCTGGGAGAATCGGCTGCACTCACCTGCGCGCTCATTTGCGAGCTCATTAAAGGTGCCAGACGATCGTGGGGTTTTGCGCAAATCCGAAATCAACCCGATGCAATTTTTGAGACGCTTTTTTTCGCAGGTCGCAAAATTTTGAAAACCTTGATTTCTCACTGCCAAGTCCAAGCAAATAGGAGTATTTATAGAGTTGTTCATACGTCCTAAGAATTCTTGAAGAGTGATTGCGGATAAGTTCTCGACCTTTGGTCTCACAGTGATTCTGCCGTGATTTTGCAGTGAATTCACAGTGATTTATTAGAGACTTTCAGCTGAGATCATACGCGACATTTCACGACGGGCACAGAGTTTGATGTTTTTGGATTTTGTGGCTACAAAAAAGGATCATTTAATTGGAAAAGTTCACGTATACAAATCGCCCGAATCTTGAATATCTCGAAGGCCTTTATCAAGAGTTTCGCAAAAATCCAGAATCGGTGAGTGCCGACTGGAAGCTCTTTTTTGACGGCGTTGAATTCGCGCAAACGCTCCCGCAGGTGTCGGCTGATTCTGGTCTCTCATCGAAAGAACTCGATGTCTTTCGTTTGATTACTGCATACCGAGATTACGGTCACTTTGAAGCGAACTTAAATCCACTCGCAACCGGCAATCGCTCATTCCCGGAGCTTTCACTTCACAGTTTTAATCTTGCAGATTCAGATCTTGATTCGCGCTTTGAAATTGGCGCACTTGTTGGTATGCCGCAGGCGTCGCTTCGCGACATTATCGGCCATATGCGTGCAGTTTACTGCCGCACTCTCACGGTTCAAGTGGCTGAGGCGATGCCGACGGTTCGGAACTGGTTCTTGGATGAATTTGAACGCAACGCAAGCAAATTTGTGCTCACCAACGATCAGAAAAAAGCAATTTTCATTCAGCTCGCCAAAACCGAGTCGTTCGAAAAATTCTTGCACACCCGCTATGTTGGTAAAAAGCGTTTTTCAATTGAAGGTTGTGATTCACTCATTCCGATGCTTGAACATTTGGCATCGCGGGGACGCGAGCTCGCAATCGAGGAGCTCGTGCTAGGAATGGCCCACCGCGGTCGTTTGAATGTCCTCGTGAACTTTATGGGTAAGCCAACTGACAATGTCTTTGCGGAATTTGAAATGGTTCGAGATCAGTTCAACTCGTTTTTTGACGGCGACGTGAAGTATCATATGGGCTTCTCAAACGACAAAGAGACGCCAAATGGAAAAGTTCATTTGTCTCTTGCCTACAATCCGTCGCACTTAGAGGCCGTGAACCCGGTCGTACTTGGAATGGTTCGCGCGAAACAACGCCGCAACCGTGACGCCGGCGAACGCAAAAAAGTCGTACCGGTTTTGATCCACGGTGATGCCGCGATGGCTGGGCAGGGAATTGTGGCCGAAACCCTTCAGCTTTCACAGCTGAAAGGCTACACGGTCGGTGGAACCATTCATATCATTACCGATAACCAAGTTGGGTTTACCACAAGCCCCGAAAATGCGCGCAGCTCGCCTTACTCTTCAGATATTGCAAAGATTCTGCAGACGCCAGTTCTTTTGGTGAATGCGGATGATCCAGAGGCCGCCGTACGTGCGATGGATATCGCTCTTCGCTTCCGTCAAGAGTTCAAGCGTGACATTGTTATCAATCTTATCGGTTACCGCCGCTTCGGTCACAATGAAGGCGATGAGCCGGCCTTCACGCAACCGCTGATGACCGAAAAGATTAAAAAGCATCCGACCGTCTACGATATTTACGCTCAGAAGCTCATCAAAGAAGGCGTCCTGAGCGAAGAAGATCCAGAAAGAATCTTCAAGGCTTTGATTGAAAAAATGCAGGGCACGCTGGATCAAGTTCGCAAAACCCCACCGGCGATGAAGCCAGAAGTGTTTCACGGACTGTGGGAAGGCATGCGCCGGTCCAACGAAGAAGATTTCAAAAAAGATGTGAAGACCGCAACAACGCCGCAAAATCTAGAAGAGGTCGCCGCCATTCTTACGACCGTACCACCTGGATTTACCGTTCATCCAAAACTTCAAAAGATCATCGACGGTCGCCGTGAGATGATGAAGGGCGCGGGAGTCATCGACTGGGGTATGGCAGAGCTTCTCAGCTACGGCACTCTTATGAAAGATGGCTACTCGGTGCGTCTTTCTGGTCAAGATGTGGGCCGTGGAACTTTCACGCATCGTCATGCGGCTTGGGTGGATATCAAAACCAACGAGCGCTTCTTGCCACTTTCGGCGATCAATCCTGCGGAAGTCGAATTCTTGGCTTACGATTCGCTTTTGAGTGAATATGCGGTGATGGGGTTTGAGTATGGTAACTCATCGAGCGATCCATCTTACCTTACAATCTGGGAGGCACAGTTCGGTGACTTCGCAAACGGAGCGCAGATTATCATCGATCAGTTCTTGGTTTCGGCAGAGCAGAAATGGCAACGTATGTCGGGACTCACGCTCCTACTCCCGCATGGATACGAAGGCCAGGGCCCGGAGCATTCATCGGCACGTCTCGAACGCTTTTTACAGATGTCCGCGCAAGACAATATTCAAGTTTGCAATATGACGACACCCGCACAGCTCTTCCACGTGATGCGCCGTCAGCAGCTTCGTGACTTCCGGAAGCCCTTGATTATCATGTCACCAAAATCGTTGCTCCGTCACCCGAAGGTGATCTCAACGGTTAAGGATTTGACCGAAGGTCACTTCCACGAAGTGTTACCCGACACAGTTACGGCAGTGAAAGCAGTTGAGACGCTCGTGCTTTGCTCAGGCAAAGTTTATTACGACATCATGGACGGGAAAGAAGCGATTTTGGCTACGGCTGAGTCCAAAGCTCACGGAGAGTCGACAGCCGTCGTGCGTGTCGAGCAGCTCTATCCGTTTCCGGCTCATAAACTCGAGCCGATTATTACATCCTACCCGAACTTGAAGCGCATTGTTTGGGCTCAAGAAGAGCCGAAGAATATGGGCGCCTGGACGTTTATCTTCCCACTCCTCCTGGAGATGGTCCAGCATCTCGAGATTGCAATTCCGATCATGTACAACGGCAGAAGTGCGCGTGCAAGCACGGCTACGGGATCAGAAAAAGTGCATAAAATAGATCAAGCCGACATGGTTGCGCGTTGCTTTGATGCCGGTATTCCCGCGCCTCAAGTCAAAGCGAAAGCGAAGAAGTAATTTAGAATAAGAACGAGTTCTGAGTTTATAGTTTTTTTCTCTCTTAAAGTCGCATCTCTTTTTGCCCGTTGATTCTTAAATGAATGACCAGGTCAGGGATGAAGAAAGTCAGGAGTCGATTGTGAAAGCCGAAATTAAAGTTCCAACTGTAGGCGAAAGTATCACCGAAGCAACGATTGGCGAGTGGGCAAAAAAATCGGGCGAGTTCGTTAAACGCGACGAGATCATTTTGCTTCTCGACACCGACAAGGCATCCGTTGAAGTAACGGCGCCGAACGACGGTGTGCTCACAACAATGGCGGCGGCCGGCGAAACGGTAAAAATTGGTGCGGTCGTTGCTGTCATTGACACCGAGGGTGTGGCAACGGCCGGCATGCAGCAGCCAGCAAAGAATGTTGAGAAGCCAGTAACGCAGCCAGTAACACAAACTGCGAATCAACTTTCGGCACAATCTGCGGTACAGACTGCAGCTCCTGCTGGAGGTAAGGCAATCTCCGAAGACATGCGCACGCACATGAGTCCAGCGGTTGCCCGTGTAGCAAACGAAAAAGGTTTGGACCCGGCGTCGATTGCCGGTACCGGTAAAGATGGCCGTATCACAAAATCCGATGCAGTGAATGCGACTCCGGTTCAAAGTGGCCTCGGCGCAACCGCTGGTAATTACCAAGCGTCAACTGCAGTCCCGCCTGCGGCGGCTGCGGGTAAAAAACAAGAAATTCCGCCTCTTCCAACTCCTCGCGGAGCGGCGGGCGCGCGCGGACAAAAGCGCGTTCCGATGACAAACATCCGCAAAAAGATCTCCGAGCGACTGGTGATGTCGCAACAGACCACGGCGACGCTCACCACTTTTAACGAAGTCGACATGACGCAAGTTTTGGCACTTCGTGAAAAGTACAAAGACAAATACAAAGAGAAATACGGCGTGTCACTTGGCTTTATGGGCTTTTTTGTAAAAGCTTGTGTTGAAGCTTTGCGTGAAATTCCGCAAGTGAATGCGTTCATTGACAAAACTGAATTGATTTACAATGAAGCCATCAATATTGGCGTCGCGGTCGGAACTGAAAAAGGCTTGATCGTGCCCGTTGTTCGCGACGCAGATCTTTTGACAGTCGCAGGAGTCGAACAAGCGATTCGTCATTACGCACTTAAAGCTCGCGATGGAAAAATCAGCGTTGATGATCTGTCGAGCGGGACTTTCACCATTTCAAACGGTGGAGTTTACGGCTCGCTCATGTCTACGCCCATCTTGAACCCGCCACAATCGGGGATCTTGGGGATGCACAAAATTGAAGATCGAGCGGTAGTGATCAACGGCAAAATCGAAGTGCGCCCGATGATGTATTTGGCGCTCTCTTACGATCACCGCGTGATCGACGGCAAAGAAGCCGTCACCTTCCTTGTCAAAGTCAAAGAAGGTATTGAGGACCCGAGCCGCTTGCTACTCGAAATTTAGATCGCGCGCGTCAGGCAGCGGGAAGCAAAGTAGTACGCTGCCGATTTTATTGTCGAAAATTAAGAGATCCTGTTTGAGATCCCTTAAAAGAAGACAACCGGCGCGAGTCCCGACGCAAAGAATTCAACTAGAAAGAAGCACACCATGGCAGATGCAACATCGACCGCCTCCGCAATTGAAACTTATGATCTCGTTATTATTGGTGGCGGTCCAGCAGGTTACACGGGAGCTGTGCGCGCGGGACAATTGGGATTGAAGACGGCGATCGTCGAAAAAGACAAAACGCTTGGCGGCACTTGCTTGAATGTGGGTTGTATTCCGTCGAAGGCGCTGCTCGATTCTAGTGAACATTTTTCGAT
>JAYVND010000082.1:0-2263 GCA_043758635.1 Bdellovibrionales bacterium | reverse complement strand
TCGGGCGCACTGCCGGCAGAACTGGCGGCCTGGGCGCCAGCGGGGGCTGGGTTGATGCTGGCGGTTTCGTTGCTGTTGCATATGGAGGATGGGTAGAGGTAGCTGCCTAGCTCTTAATTTTTGGACTTTGGGAGATCCTGTGCCTTTTCCTCCTGCGCATTTACCCCAACCAGCGCCCTTAGGGCGGAGTTATGACGTTAGCCGGCGAGACTCGCGGATCAACCGTCTCGTAATTAGCTTTAGACCGCAAGAGTGTACTGGATCGGAAACCGACCAAGGTTCTCAATTACCCCCAATGCAAGCTCATGCATAACTAGCATCACGGCTGTTTCGTAACTCTGATATTCAGTAATATCCTTAATAATAATAGCTTCCCCATGAGCAATGCTGTTCCGACGTTTTACTAGAAGGAGAAGCCGAGCTTCGTTTTGATCAACCATAAGATGTGAGAGAGAAGCACGTCTACAATTTGTCCGATAAAGTTCAGGGGATAGATTTGACCTTGCTTTAAGCCCATTGGGAAACGTAACCGGCTCTCTCAATATTTTATCAAATTCGTCAGAATAAAAGTTTAACATATTTTCCATAGAGTAACTATTTTTAATTGCTTTAAACTGCGTCTCCATTGAGAGCGCAATCAACTCTCGCGATAGATCACCTCTCGGGATTCCTACCCTCTTAAGCTCGTTAAGATAAGACGCCCAAGCAAATACTGAAAATCCTTCATAATGTGCATACAGCATTGCCCAGCTTGCTCGGAGTAATGCAATCTGCTTGGCTGATCCCTTTTGCGCTTTAACAATTTCGATCTTGAGGACAGCAAGTTCAGTCTCACGCCATGTAAGATCTGACGTTAAAGCGTTCTCTAGGTCATTACTCATGCCGTAATCAAAGCTACCTGAACTAAATTTATCCGATTAGCTAATTTTTCCTTAGAATTTGCTCCGGGCCCGGTGTACGATCTGAATTCTGTACTTTGCAGTGTTGCGATGACAGCTGCTCGTAACGTCGACTTGGGTTTTTGATAGATCTCGTCGAATGACCGGAAAACCGCCATTGTAACTGCCTCATAGTATGCTGGCGCAAGGCCTCCCACGGGTGTATCTCCGCGATATTTTACAAAAGCCTCAGATCCCATAAATTCGTTTATAAAGTCGAAAGTCTGGGTGAACTCATGTTTTTCTTTCTCAAAGTTAAAGCTTACTTTCTCAAATAATATATTTTCCATATATGTATCTAGCCATTCTTGTATATTGCCTTTATAAGAGGACTGAGAGTTTTTTGCAGTAAGGAACCGTAAAACAAGTTCTTCATCGCCTCTTTGCTCTAGAGATGTCTGTGAAATCGTATCGATCGTAATTTTAAAGGACGGATACTGCGATAGCTCTTGGAGGAATTCATAGAGTCGCTCTCCAGTGACACCGACCATCCGTGAAGAGCAGTTTCGTATTTCTTGAGCTGAGAGGTGTGAACCTCCCGTGTTTAGGCGCTTAAACATCTCGTAACGTAGGAATGACCTACTTTGGCGCTTTATGACAACTGTTCGGACTGAAGACCGCTTTATCCGAAGTCGAAGACCTAGGGGTAGGTCTTCGTAGATCGACCCGTTAAGCTCTGTCACAAGCTCGCAACCATCTAGCCGAAGCGGGTCTAGTTTAATTGACTGCGGATCAACGAAATTAAGAACGGACGATACCCTCTGCAGGCCGTCTATGAGTTCGAAAACTCCCGTTTCATTCTCAATCACAAATATTTGCGGAATTGGAAGTTCAAGTAGTATTGACTCAATTAGGCGCGAACGTTGTTCTACGCTCCAGCGGAATAGTCGTTGATACGCCGGTTGAATAATTAATTCTTTTTCTCGATGGAGGTTTACTATTTCACCAAAACTTAGATCAAAGGCATCAGTCCGCACCTCGCCGATTTTTTCATCGATCGCTTCACTGACCAAAGACATAACGACCTCTAAATAGATGATGCTTGGTCTTATCAAAGTTTTCGTGTGACGCAAACACAGTGTAAGAGAACAGAGAACTCTTGACTCGGCAGGTCAGAATCCATCCGCCCCGGCCCCACAAACCACCGCACACACCACCTCGCCCACAGCCGCCCGATACGCCCCCGTCAGCACCGCCGCCACCGACGCGGCCCCCGCCAGTTCCGTTCCCACCCCATGCTCGAACCATAACCACCGCGCCGCATCCCGCATCGCCTCATCCGATACCAGCACCACGTGATCCACCAAATCCCGCACAATACCGAA
>JAYVND010000081.1:0-2264 GCA_043758635.1 Bdellovibrionales bacterium | reverse complement strand
TTCAAGGCGTAGAAATTGATCTCCACACCGATCTTCTCCAGCCTTTCAAAATCGGGCACCGAGGCCATTCCAATATCGCCACCATCGGTTCCACCTGGATCGTTTGTGTAAAGCACAACCCGTACGCCCCGCTTGCGGGCCGCTTCGATTGAAGCAAAAAAATCTTCTGGCAAAACAATGTAAGGGCTTTCGAGAATCAATGTCGATTTTGCAGAATTCATTAAATCAATGATGCCTTGATGTACATCTTTTGATTTTGCGAGGTAATTCAAAGTGTCGGCCTCGTATGACACCGGCTGCTCAATCCTCACCGGAGGATTTGCGAATTGTTTTGTATTTTTCATGGCCTTTAGTTTTTCAATCATCGACTCAATCTTTTGAGCAGGCGTCGAACTCACCGCGTGCGAGTTTCTCTCAGCCGCGGTCTCGGAACTTTCTGAAATCGGCACAGGCATTATCGATACTGCTCTCGAAGGTTGCACCGCGACCGTTACCGATTTCAGGCTGCTTGCCTCCCACTCACGATCGAACTTGGCCTGAATTTCTTGCACCGCCTGCCCATGAATCATCAGCTCGCGATCTTTGAACTTCCACTGATAACGGCTGTCCCGTTGCCGGGCCCCAAGATAGTAGTCGGTGCTCAAATTGCTCGAGCCGATAGCCGCATACGCCGAGTCCACGATGAGCACTTTTTGGTGATTTCGATTGTTGTATCCGGCCCAAGCTGCCAGCGTTTGGAAGGGCCGTTTATAGTCCAGAATCACCGGCCTAAACTCTTTCACTTCAACACCTTGACTCACGACGTAGGCAAGAGTCTCGGGCGAAAGCTGACTCTCATACCCGTCGAATGAAATTCGAGCGTGCCCGCCTTGGCGCACCGTATGAACAGCCGCCGCAAGCAGTGCGATCCCAACATTGTCCTCTTTGAGGGTGTACGTTGAGACATCGAGTGTGTGCGGGCGATCATCCATCACCAAATCAACCCGCGCCTGCATCGCTTCACGAGCTGTGATGAGAAGCTGAATTTCGTTTGTATTCTGATTTGACTCACCAGCAGCGAGCGCCGAAGGAGCGCTGAGCAGTGGCGCAAAAAGCAGCCCACTGGTTAAAACAACGACATCAAATTTCCGCCAAAATGAGCTGAGCAACAATGACTGCATTGGTTGCTTGAAGATGCATTTTAGATACCAGGAGAAAGCAAATTTTAACTGAGCGCACCAGCTGTGTAAAAATGCTTCAAGTTTCAAATCAGCGCTTTGATGCGGAATGAGATGCGTGCTTGGATGTAAGCTCAGTTGTAAGCTCAGTTGTAAGCTCAGATGTGAGCTCAGATGTGAGTAACCACTTGATCCTCGCCCGCCAGGCGTGGTGAGGTGAGGTGAGGCCCTCACACAATGCCGGACTCTCATGATGCTGGACTCTAAAATATCAGAACCATACTGCCGCCGAAGACTCGGCATTGCTTATTTCATTCATCCCGTGCCGCTTGCGAGCGTTGCTCTTTTGGCGCTGAACGATCACGTTTTGAAGCGCTATCACCCTTCAGTTGTAACCGGAAAACTCAGTGACTTTGCCGGACTCTTCTTCTTTCCGATTTTGCTCTGTGCGTTTTGGAATCTTGGTCGAAGCATGATAGTCGGAAAACCGAGTGCTCTCACCACGCTTCAAATAACTGTTTCGATGGCGGCAACTGATCTAATCTTTATCGGCGTAAAATTTGTGCCCATAGTCACCCAAATTTACCTGCAGTTTTCGCGAGCCCTTGGGTTTCCGTCGAGGGTAACCCTCGATTGGAGTGACCTTATTGCTCTTTCGGTGAACGTGCTCACCTGGAAATTTGCGAAGTTGCAAATCGTCCGTCAGTTTGACGAGAAATAAATGTTGCAGGCAAACTGCCCGTCGTCGGTGCAAGTGTAGAGAAATGAATCAGAAACAGTTCCATTACGATTGGTCACTTTACAGTTCCGGTAAGCTCCGTTCAAAGAGCCAACATTGTTAGCTCCAACCACAAGGCTATTGGTGGGAAATCCCAACGTGGTAAAACTGTAACCCTGAGGTGATTGAATGGCGTTTGATAAAACCGTGATCGTTTGCTCAATCGCCGGAGTTACGCAATCCGATTTGACAAGATACGTGCCGGCGAACGATCCGTCAGAAGATGACGTCGCGACGACAGTCCATCCTGTTCCACAGAGGCAAAGCAGAGCAAAGATATCCGAAGTTTTTTTAGAAAACATAAGCTGCCCCTCCAATGACCGCACTTG
>JAYVND010000080.1:0-2265 GCA_043758635.1 Bdellovibrionales bacterium | reverse complement strand
AATTTTTTCAGCACGCTCGCCGGTGATATCTGGCGAGAGCGACATTAGGACTTCCTTGCCCGCATAATTTACGTTTACGCCCTTGGCGCCGTAAATTGTGATGCGGTTTTGAAGGAGGTTGTAGAGGTCATCCGTTACACCTGCCACCTCGTGCAGCTCGCTCAGTGTCTTAAAAGGTGCATTTGGCGGCAAGAAATTAGAATTGGGTCGGTCGGAATAAGGTGCCGATTCATCGCCGCCGTTTTTACTCTGTTTATCGGCATCAACCCAATCAGCGATATTGTTAAGCACTGCATTGAAATCAAAGCCGCGGTATTTGGCGGCAAATTTCTCATCACTATCGATCTTAGATTGAAAGAGCTGCATCAACTCGGTGTGCACGGTCTGGCTCAAAAGCTGATTCGAAGCACCTAGATCATTGATGTCAAGTTTTGAGGATTCGCTATCGATCGTTGCGATGTAGCTCGAGGTCATCAAGCTCTCTTTAACACTCTTTTTAATGTCGCCCTTGTCGATGCCCGAGGCGGTATCGGGAACAACGGGCGGCCAAGCGAAAGGCATCTGCCAGATGGGATCGAGCATGCTCTTATTCGGAAGTGCCGCGCCGATCATCCCGAGAGCCTTTTTATAAATATGAATACGCAGTAAACTAATGTCTACGCCCGCCTTCGCCGCATAATAAGCTTTCACTTGGTTAATGGATTGGCTGCTGACTTGAACTTCAACATTGGTCTCAAAAAGCATGTCCATCGCAATAGCGAGGAGCATGGTCATCGCAAAAATTGCCATCATAAGTGCGGCACCTGAATTATCGCTCAGCATTTCGCGAGTTTTTTTCGGAATCCAGTTTTTAAAGATTCTCATGCTCACCCATTCGGTTTATTGAAGCCATCGGGCCCTTTGAGATTGTTCAAATCGGGCCCATTGGTAGCGGGTGCGGGAGTTGCGCCGTTTGGTCCCGGGGTCGGCGTCGGGTTATTCGGAAACCGAATCGGCGCCAAGACGGTGGCGCCGAATTGCTTGTCTTTTTTATTGTTCTTATTGAGCGTGACGAGCGTGATCTCAACCGCATAAGGAAAACTCAAGCGCGTGATATCTTCGGTTGCCTTGTCGCCCGTTTTCCAGCTTTCGACAAAGTCATCATGACCTGGCCCGAGGTACCGAAGTTTGAACTCGTCAACATGCTCAACCAACACGATGCCGTCTTCGATCTTCGTCACATCGTTGTCGAGAACTGGGGAAACCGCGCGGTAAAGGCATTTACTTTTCTCGCTCTTTCCACCAACGCTGTTGCAATCCTTGAGGTAGTAACCAACTTTCGCTTGATCACTCTCGGGCGCATCTTTTTGCGTGCGCGGATGATTGAAGACGGTGAAGTACATCGATTCTTTTTCGCCGACGAAGGCCGTGAAGTCCGATGGCGTGGCGCTCGGCGTAGGTTGTTGACCAGGTGAAGGAGAAGGCGCCGTGTCGGCCATCATATCGCGGTAGTGAAAGGCACCTGCAATATCGTTTTGCATGATTCGCAAAGCATCGTAAACGACTGACTCGCGGTTGAGATCCGCCTGAATTTTTGCGCGCGAATCAAAAGATGTTTTCAGTGTCTGCGCGATTAAAATCGAGAGTCCAGCGAGGATCGCCATTGCGACCATGATCTCGATCAGCGTGAAGCCGGCTTCACTCAGCTGGTCCACGCATTTTGGAATCTCGCTTCGACGGGCGGTGACTGCCTTTGAAGAAGAATGTACTTCTGGGAAAATTCGGCGCTGTTGATTGTTGACCATTTTCAGTGCCTTGGCGTCGTGGTTGATGGCGGCTTGGCACCCGGAGCAGCGCCCCCGGGGACTCCCGGAATCGAAATGTCTTTGCTGTAATCAATAAAGTAGCTCGTCACCGAATTTCGAAGCTCGGCTTTGGACTTCGACTTTGTTGGTTTATAAACAACGGTCACTTGCACTTCTTTGGCCGCTTGTTTGATGTAATCCGACACAGTTCTCACCATAGTGAGGAGCATCTCGTCGGCACCGCCATCTCGGCCAATCAAGAGATTGCTCATGTCGGGCATTAGAAACGCTTTGGATTTCATTTCCCAGCTATAGCCCGGATACATTGCACCGAAATCGCCCTTTTGCTCTTCGGGAACTTCGGTCGGGCGATCTTGATAGGTGATCTCCATCTCAGTCATTTTGCGCTGAAGCAGCGTCGCCGTTGTCGAATTGATCCTTGATTTTTGAACGCGAAAAATATTTCCACTCCACGCATTGC
>JAYVND010000079.1:0-2267 GCA_043758635.1 Bdellovibrionales bacterium | reverse complement strand
TCATGAGCGCTGCACAGCCCGTGGTAGCTAAAAAGACAAACGACATCAACAGGGGAACTGCAAGTATGCGGGAGTTTGTAGTCTTCATACTTCAATCTTATCGACGCTGTGCGAGCATCACAAGACGTTCTCGATGGCGATCTAGTTGGGATTCAGACGTTTAGCAATTGCCCACCGAAAAGCTGATTTTGCTCAAGACCTTCGTCTACGTGCTGTCTACCTGTTTCTAACATTCAAAACCTGCTTTGTTCCAAGAAACCTGCTTTGTTTTCAGTCGGGCTCTGTTTTAGAAACCTGCTTTGTATCAAATCAGGCGTTTTCCAAAACCTGGCCCCAGAGTCTCGAATCTAGCGAAGTTGATCAAAGTTTAAACTTATTCTAAACAGAAAACCTATACAGGCACCTCGGTGCTTCGTAAACTCGCGCTATGAAACTCAAATTTCACGCAGCAATTTCGATGAGCCTCGCCCTCTTAGTTTCATGGCCATTAAATGCAGTTGCCGCAAGTGACGCTTACTCTCGACTTGAACACCACATAGGCGGTCGGATTGGATGAGTTGCGATCCAGCTCGGAAACAGGAATGTCATCGCGCATCGACCGAACGAGCGATTCATGTTTTGCAGCACGTTTAAGCTTTTACTTGCTGGCCAGATTCTTCACCGAGTCGATGAAGCCAGCGAAAATCTCACTCGCAAGATGATGATTCGGAGATCGGATTTACTCGTTTATGCTCCGGTTACCTCTCATCACGTCGATGATAGGGGCATGAGTGTCGCCGATCTCATCGAGGCCGCGGTTGAGTTGAGCGACAACACCGCGGCAAATCTACTTCTCAAAACCCAAGGTGGACCGGAGGGACTCAACAAATATCTCCAATCGATCGGCGATTTCTCAACTCATCTCGACCGGACCGAACCTCTAGTCAATACACCAGTCGACGGCAAAGATCTTGACTCAACCACGCCCAAATCGATGGCGGAAACCATTCAGAAGCTTATTTTTTCGAAATCGTTAAAGCCGCCTTCTCGAGAGCTTTTGATAAAATGGCTCTTAGGCAATAAGACCGGAAAGCCACGGCTAAAAGCCGGGCTGCCACCCACTTGGAAAATCGCCGATAAAACTGGCACGGGAGACAATGGTGCAACTCATGACGTGGGGATACTTTTCCCCCCAGACGGTCAGCCCATCGTCATTGCGGCTTTCATTTCAGATTCCAAAAAAACGCGCGCAGAACTTGAAATGGTCCTCTCGAAAATCGGAATGAATGTCTCGAGTGAGTTCGCGCATTCCGATCGCCATTCTCATTCTAGATAAGACGCGGCGTACATGCGCGATAAGTGCGCGCTCAGTGCGCGCTCAATCCTCTGCCCATCCGCGGTCAGTGTGGGCTAGTGGCGCGCACGTTGAGTACGGCAACTCGTGGAATATTGAGATCTGCTGAAGTCATTTGAAAACCCGCCAATTGAAGTGCTTTCATTCGTTCAACGAATGCTTGAGGCTCACCGGAGTAATCAATCTCGTACGTCACTTGTCCTGGCTCGAACACACGCTCGCGCACCGACTTCACTTCTTTTACGTTTTGCGAGAACGCAGTCTTAAACAAAGAAAGTTGAGCTGGCGTGAGTGAACCTCGCACAGCGAGCTTTACGAGATTTGCATTGATCGTTCCTCGACTCCAAACATCCACCACCTGTGCGCCAAGATCCTTTGCGATTTCTGGAGTTTCAACACGCATTTTATTCCGAACGACGGCTTCAAAAACGCCGGGATCCGTGTCAAATGAGCGCGAAAGCTCAGCCACCGTACGTGCTGCTTGAGTTTGAATGACCTGGATGCGCACATTTATCGTAAAGGCACCCGGAGTGTCTTTGGATTCGCGGATGCGCACATCGCCCTTCATCAGGAGCTGCGCTTGGTAATAATCGGAAACCGATTTTAAATCGGTCACAGAGAGTCGCTCGCTGCGTAAACTTTGTGGGAGCGCGGAGCTCATCGTTCCTTGTGGGCGGATCATGTGGAAACCAACACGGGAAAATTCGGATTGAAATTTGTCGTAAAAATCTCGGCTCAGCTGCGTGAGGAATTTATGTGAGTCGTCTTTATCTTCACCCATCCACCAGCGCATCTGTACGTTTTTGATACGATCAACAAATGAGACGAGTGGAATGATCGACGCAGCCCCATCTGTGTCATTCATTAGACCAATCCCAAGTATCATTTTGCGAAGGCTCGCGGTCGAGTAGCGTATCTCGAGCGGCATTTTCCA
>JAYVND010000078.1:0-7212 GCA_043758635.1 Bdellovibrionales bacterium | reverse complement strand
AAAGCAGCGATTTCACCCGGGTTATAAACATTTCGGGGTCAAAAGGTTTTGCGAGGTAGATATCAGCCCCGCTGTTGATGCTCGTGACTTCATTCGCCGAGTGTCCTTCGGCCGTTAACATCACAATTGGAATCATCCGCGTCGCCGCGTTTAAGTGCAGGCGCCTGCAGAGCTCATCACCGCGTATTCCTGGAAGCAAAAAATCTGTAACGATGAGGTCCGGCGTGCCTTCGCTTAGGAGTGTCAAGCACTGTTCAGCACTTGATGCTAAGCGAACTTTCCAACCCTGCTTCTCCAGCGTGTCCTGCATCATCAAAGCTTGAGTCATCGAATCTTCTACGACTAATATTTCAAATGGCGAAGGATCATTTCGCATATTTCTCGCTCCACGCGTCGACTTCAACAAGCTCGACAATTCGTTTTCCAATTTTATCGACAGGGAGCATTTCGCACGCGGCCCCTAACTGCTGCGCACACGCGGGCATCCCATAAACAACCGCTGTTGACTCGTGCTCGGCAATCGTGAACCCACCGGCCTGTCGCAACTCTAAAAGCCCCGCCGCACCATCATCGCCCATTCCCGTCAACACGACGCCTATCGCCGAGGGTCCCAGACTTCGAGCTAAACTTCTTAGTAGAACGGTGCCTGATGGTCGCTGCATTGAGACTGGCTCTTCGGCGCTTAGCTGTAGGTGACCACTTACCAACACTAAATGATGTCCCGCAGCCGCCATATAAATAACGCTAGCGACCGCTACCGTTTTCTCGCGAACGATCACCGCTGGAAACGGAGATTCGCTCCCCAGCCACGTCGCGAAGCTCTCTAGGAAACTGTCGGTGATATGCTGAACGATTACGATCGGTAGATGAAAATTTTTGGGCAGTGCCTGAAGAACTTCGATCAACGCGCTTGGTCCACCGCTCGACGCCACGATTCCAAGCATCGCATACCGATTATTCGGCAAAAATGCTTTTACGGGCGCAGTTGATGTGCGTTGTCCCCCGCCCTGGGGTTCAGAAGGTGGCGATTGATTCGAGTTAGATTCGACTTTCGCGACCGCTCCCGACACTGTGCCCGACACTGTGCCTGCGCCAGAGTCAGAATTGGACGTCGACGCCGAAGCAATCTTCAGGTCGCGCGCAAATCTCTGACGCACGACCATGACCGAACTCATTGCCACCAACTGATCGCAAATTCTCTTTGCGACAAAATCGGCATCCGCGCTGTCGAAGCTCGGAGGCTTTTCTAAAACGGCCAAGGCGCCCGCGCGCAGTGCGTTCATCGAGATATTTAAACTGCGGTCATCTACATCATTTGAGATTACGACAATTGGTGTCGGCCGTAGACTCATAATTTGTTGCGTGGTTTCAAAGCCGTCCATCCCTGGCAAGCGGATATCGAGAGAGATCACTTGTGGATGGGTGATATCTATTGCCCGCAATGCGGCCTCGCCGCTTGCAACAAGTGAAACAACTTCAAGGCGAGGGTCTGAGGTCACAATGTGACTGAGCATCTCTCGAACCACCAATGAGTCTTCGACAATCATCACCCGGATCTTACTCATGCGACCACCCGACGAATGGTTTCAAGCAAAGCCCCTTGATCAAATTTTTGCTTGAGCACGTAAGCGTTTGCTCCAAGCGATAGACCGCGTTGCTGATCTTCAATGTTCTCAAGCGAGGTCACCATGATAACGGGAATTTTCGAAAATTTCGGATGCCGTTTGATTTCGCCAACTAAGGTGAACCCGTCCATCCGAGGCATTTCAACGTCGGAGATGACGAGATCGAAATTCTCAACTTGCAGTCGACTGAGTGCATCCAGCCCATCAACCGCCAAACTCACGTGGTGCCCATTCGATTCAAGAATGCCTTTTTCGAGAGTTCGCGTGGTGATCGAATCGTCGACAACCAAGATCCGAAGTGGGGTCTTTATATTTTTGGGTTTTGCTATCGAGGTCGCTGGCTGAACAAAACTGTCGCGAGTCCCGCTGCTGAATTGTTCTATGATCACATTTGGGTCAAGTACCAATGCCAGCTGCCCATCTCCTTGGAGAATCGCACCTGCAAAAATTTTTCGCTTAGCAAAAGGAGCTCCGAGATTTTTAATGATCGCCTCGCACTCGTCATAGATAAAATCAACCGCGACGGCCAACTTTTTGCCAGTGATGCCATTGATGCCATTGATGCCATCGCTGCCATCGAAGTGCAAAACAACCAGCGAAATCACTTCATTTGAAAGCGCGACGCCTGCACTCGCAGAACCGATCAAAGTTCCAAGGCTCACCACTGGAACTTGTTGGCCTTCAAAACGGAACGTCAATTGACCTTCGACGGTCATCAGCGCGCTTTTCTTCACTCGCTTGAGACTCCCGACATTCCCGCTCGGGATCGCATAGGTCTGATCGTCGTGGGAGATCAAAACAAGCCGATGGTTCGCTAGAGAAATTGGGACCGAGACCGAAATCACCAGCTTTTCGCCACTCACCGATTCGATTCTGATCTGTCCCTGCAGACGGTGAACCGCTTCACTGACGATCGACATTCCGAGTCCGCGCCCTGATAGATTTGAAATCTCTTTGGCGGTAGAAAATCCCGGTCTGAAAATCAACTGACTCAACTCTTGGCTACTGAGGAGAGAAGCTTCGGCGGCACTCACAAGCGAATGATCCACTGCCTGTTCGCGAATTTTCTCCTCGTTCAAGCCCTGGCCATCATCTTCAATCGTAATGTTGAGACGCCCACCCACGGCTGCGATGCGCACCAAGATTTTTGCGGTTAAATCTTTACCGCGTGACGCACGGACCTCTTGAGACTCGATACCATGATCCACTGAATTGCGCAGGATATGCATCAATGGATCTTTAAGAGCCTGTAGAACGACCCGGTCAGCTTCGACGTCGAGACCCGTGAGCCTAAAATCAATCGGGCGTTTGAGCTCGGTTGCGAGGTCACGAACCATCTTGTTGAAGCCGCCGAAAACTGTTTCGGCCGCCACGGTGCGAGCTTTGCGCACATCATTTTGGAGTTGCTCGGTGAGGTGACGTAGACTCCATTCATTTAATTTACTTGCCTCGCGCGCCGCGTGCACTTTTTTTGATATCGGCAAGAGCTCGCTTCCTACAAGGTCTAAAAATTGAGCGATTCTCGCAAACTCTGGTGTTCGATTCATCTTTTGAAGCGCGCCAGCAGAAATGCGACGTACCAGCTCCCACTCGCGTAGGATCGAGTTGAGATGCGAGCCCACCACAGCGATTCTCGCATCCACCTCGCGGCTCCCACCAATGACAGAAAGAAGCTCGCCCGTCGTTCGGAGCAGCTGATCGAGATGCGAGGCCTTCAGGCGTACTGTTTCATTCTCTAAGACCTGCGGCGTAGGCGTTGGTGTCGGCGCCGGCGTCGGTGTCAGTGTCAGTGAAAGACTCATTGGTAGCAGTGTCTGTGTCGGTGTCTGCGCCGGTGTGATTGTCGACGCCGGTGGCGGTGTAAGACTCACCGGCATCAAAGGTGCCGCGATTGGCGGCATTTCATTGTCGGCAGCTGCTACAGCTACAAGGGAAATCGATGGAGCATGAGACGCTTTCGAAGTAAGGGCTTCCACGACTGGCAACTTCAGACTCGGCATGTTTGAACTTGTCTTATTTAAAACATCTTCAATTTGCACAACTACGTTTTGAACATCCGGTGGTGAAGATTCGTTGCGAGACGCCGCAACGATGTCTTCGATGAGGTCGACTGACGCATGGATCAACCGGATCACGGGCATCTCAAGAACGACGACACCATCGCGAATTTTCGCAAATAACGATTCCAGACGATGCGCGACTGTGACAATCGTAGAAAATCCTACGATTTGAGCAGAGCCTTTCAAAGTATGCGCCATTCGAAACGCTTCGCTAAGGGCGGCTGTCGTCGGCGCCTCACGTGTTGATTCCACAACACCGACGAAGGCTCGAATCGTTTCGAGAATCGTGCGGTATTCGGAGTCGAACGCTGAAAAGAGTTTCTTTTGAAGATCGGTCAAGTTTTGTACCTCGATGCAGATGCTTGAATCTGTTGGCCTAAACTATTTAGACTTAATGCAGCCTTTTCAAGTTGGCTCGTGCTCGCTGCAGTTTGTTCCGCACCGATCCGTATCGACTTCAAAGCTTGAGTGATTTGTTCAAAACCGATCTGCTGTTGGTTCGTTGCGCCAATGATTTGCTGGAACGTTTTCAAGCTCTCGTTGGTCGTGCCGGTCAACTGAACGATTGTTTTTTCGGCCAGATCGGCTTGCGCTCTCCCGCCTTCTGCTCGCTTCACGGCTTCTTCGGTCAACATGACTGACGTGTTGATGCCTTTTTGAATCTGCCCCAAGATCGAGCGAACTTGAACCGTCGCACCTTTGCACTGTTCAGAGAGATTCTTAATCTCGTTCGCCACGACTGAGAAGCGACGTCCATGATCCCCAGCATCTGCGGCTTCGATGGCCGCGTTGAGCGCGAGCAAATTCGATTGCTCAGCAATGTCATTCACCGATGCGACGATTTCACCAATCGTTTGGTTGCGCTCACTCAGACTCACAATGTTCTCGGCAACCGACTCGACCTGCGAGCGGATACTGATCATGGTAAGATGAGTGCCTTGGACGGCGCCGATTCCCGCGTTCGCTGCGTTAAGAGTTGCCTCAGTCGAACTTGAGATCTGACGGCCACGCTCTGTCACTTGTGCCCCCGACTGGCCGATCTCTTCCATTGTTGCAGTCGTCTGCTGGATTGCGGTGGCTTGTTCTCGCACAGCGGCGGCTTGTTGTTGGACAGCCGCGAGGATTTCGCTCGCAGCAGTCCCTAAGTTCTTTGAAACTTCCGAGTTCTGCGCCGCCATCTCGCGCAAAAATCTGAGCATGCCGTTGAAAATTGTCGCGAGTTCACCAACTTCATCACTAGACTGAATATGAAGTGGCTCATTCTTCAAATTTCCTTGCGAGATTTCGTTTGCAAGCTGCATCACTCGATTGAGTGGCGTCACAATTCCGGTGCGAACAAAAATTGCGGCGATGCCAAACACGAGAACAAATGAACTGAGCCCCCCGATGAGAATCCACCGAACGGTCGCAGCAAGCTCATTATTGGTCGCATCTCGCTTGGCAAGAAGTGAGACTTCTTCATCTCGAGCGGCCTCGACTATCGAGTGAATCTGCGCCGTAAGCGCTTTACCCTTGTCAGTTAGTACGATTTTCCGAGCGGCATCAAAGCCAAGATTTCTCCGTGCATCGACCGCCTCTTGAAAAAGGTCCAATCGCGCCGTGATGATCGGTTTTAATTCATCAAAACGTTTTGTTTGATTTCCATTATCGATTGTCAATTCACGAACAGCGTTCACATGCTCAGAGATCTTTGCCTTAGCCTGAAGGTAGGGCTCGAGGTATCGATCTTCGCCCGTGATTAGGAATCCGCGTTGACCCGTCTCTGCTTCGTCTAGAGCCATCGAAACCGCATCCAGTTGCGTGATCACTTGATAGGTGTGAGACACCCATCCCGATGCCGCAGTCGTCTGACTGGTTCCTTTAAGGGACGCAAGGGCCACACCCACTCCGACTGCCGTGCTGAGCCCTAGCAGACTCAAAATTTTTACGCCGATGGAAATTTTCATGTTGGTTCTTCTCCCTGAAGCAAAGTTCCCAGTAGATCTACAAAATTTTCGATTAGAATAAGCGGTGGTGCCTGACGTGGCCTTACGAGTTTGCGGCCCGAGCCCCCTTCGATCGTCGTGGCCTGACTCAGATCAGTCCCAATGTGATCGATAGCGAGAACTCGATCCACGCAGACGCCAATGTGGCTTCCCGGTAAACGAAGAACAAGAATATGTCCCGAAATTATCTGCTGATGACCCTGTGGACCAAGAGGCAACTCAAGAACACGGGTGAGATCAAAAATGCAGTGCACTTCGCCTTTGATTGGCATGATGCCAATCAGCTTCGGATCGCACGCCGGCACCGAGGTCAATTGACCTAGAGGTAAGACTTCCGAAATTGCCGTCATGCGAACGGCGAATTGCTCAGAGCCGAGCGCAAAAATCAAAACCGATTCTTCTTTTGTCGCTTCCACCGTCGATTTATCTCGGTTGGCGAACATCTTTGCGCGAGTCGATAGCAACATCTGCGCGTGGACCGACGAAATCGAATCATCGGGAACGAAATTTTTATCATCGGCTTCTGATATATTTGGCAATTTGTCGAAATCCAGCTGTCTTGCTGTCATCTATGCCACCTTCAATCGCGCCGCCACGACGTTCAAAAGTTCAGCAACGGTGATCTCATTGGCTTCAGGCAATAGAGTCTCGCCGTCCAATGCTTGCAAAAGTTTACTTGTCATTCGGAACGACTCTGCCGCGCGTGCTTGGTCTCGGCCGGCTTCAAACAGGAGCGCGAGCGAGTAATGAGCCATGATAAATTCTGGATCGAGCCGAATTGAGAATTTAAGATTCGCTTCGGCCTCTTTTTTGCGACCCATCTGCTGCTGCACCAAAGCTTGATAAAAATAAACGACTGCATTTTCAGAATCTAATTTGAGCAAGTCTGCGCACTGCTTGAGTGCCAACTCAGACTGTCCTGCGTCTGCAAGTTTTTTTAGGTAAAGAAGAGCGTCGCTCATTAGTTTGTGACCAGGCTTGGCAACCGACACGCTGTGAACTGGCTTGGCCGCGGCCAACGTGCCAAGAGGCGCGGCAACCGGCAATCTGCCAAGAACTGAGGGGAGCGCCGATTCAGACACCTGCTGCGAGGTCGAAATAAAAGGCTGTGCAAAACGATAACTGAACGGAAGCGTTGAAGTGTGGGCCTCGACCTTTTGATAAACACTGACTTTCGGGAGCTGCACAAGCTTGAGGCGTGTCGCCCCATACGGCTGTTCGGCGTGGCCAATGACGAGCCAACCGTTTTCATTCAGGACATTTTCAAAATTAGGAATGATCTTTTCGACCGTACTCGAATCAAAATAAATCATGACGTTGCGGCAGAGGATCAAATCCAGAGATCCAATTCCGAATAAAAACGCGGTCGACGTCATCAGATTATGGAATTTAAATTCAACAATTTTTTTGATGCGGGGCTCGATCATCCAGACTTTGCCATCCTGACGAAAATGACGTGAGCGAAAATCGGCGTCGGTTGTACGAAAAGCCCACTCGTCAAAACGTCCGGCCTCAGCCCGTGCCAAAAATTCGCGATTGATA
>JAYVND010000077.1:0-7225 GCA_043758635.1 Bdellovibrionales bacterium | reverse complement strand
GCTTTACTACGACGTCTGAGCAACGACTCTGATTGCCCGCCACCGAATCCCCGCCTCGGAGCGCTAGCACTCGATGCGATGATATCCGACTGAGACATTTTTGCCGAATTTGGCGCGACTCCTTCAACTGGGGCCGCGCTTTTTAAAAATTTCCTCAAGATATGGCGAAGTCTCTTTCGCTTCCCGAAATTTGAGCCCCTGACACCCAACTTCATCTAAATTATCGCAAATGATTTCATACCTGCACTTGTCTGCACTTGTCGTCGCATCCACCTCACGCTAGGCTCTTGGCATGAGCATTAAAGAAGAATTTATTCCATACATGGGCTACGAATGGCTGCAAGTTGAAGACGACACAGTGACGATCGGAATTTCTGAAGAAGGCTTGAGTGAGCTTTCCGAAATTACGGCTGTGAATCTCCCAGCAGAAAACGAAGAAGTTTCGCCAGACGAAATCTGCGGCGAACTCGACACGGAAGAAGGTCCACTCAACCTTTATTGCCCGGTCGAAGGCAAAGTTGTTGAAATCAACGCAGCTGTTGTTGAAAATCCGAGTTTGATTTTCGAGGATCCGACTGGTGATGGCTGGCTCTTTAAAGTCGAAGCAGCGAATCCTGAAGATCTTGAAGAGCTAAGTCAGGCAAGCTCGGGCGACGACGATTAGTCGGCGTCGTTGACGCTAGTAATTGGCAGGCGAAAATCAAGTTAGAGCTTTCTGCCAGCTCGCTGTATTCGCAAATCGGCAAGAAAAACCCCGCTCGACTGAGACCCTTCAGAGCGGTGTTTGATGACATATCGAATCGAGCATTATTTCTTCAATGCGAACGCGATCGCCTTGCGCTGTACAGCCGTGAGAGCCGTGAGCGACGCAATCCCTTTCATCGATCCATTGGTCATGATCGATGAATTAATATCTGCAAACAGTTTTCCCCGCTTCAAAGTTGTTGCAAGCGCACCGTGACAGCTCGCACAGTTCGTCGCGTACAAGGCCGCACCGTCGTAAGCTCGCAAGTAAAAGCGCGCAGAACCACCTGCATTGTGATCGTAGATAATTGGATCAGTTGCTGGATCGTAAGTTTTAGTGATCACACAATCGTAGCTTCCACCGGGAAGCATTGGATCCGCTTCGTGCGCACAAGGATGACCATTTAGCGCCGCATTGCTATCATATCTATTGACATGGAGTTGGTGCGAAACCGTATCGCCATTTTTTATCGTCAATGTCATTCCAATGTAGAGTTCGATGGTCGAAGCAGAGGTGTTCCATGAATTATTTCCGGTCCCAGAGGCAATCGTGAACGTTGCTTTATCGCCACCGGTCGGCCAAGGATTGGGATTGGTCAAAACACTTGCCGTGAAGGACCTCGCTTGAAGAATTCCGTTGTCATCAATTGCCGACACGTTCACGACTAAAATGCCGGGCACACTGCAATTCACTCCGTACTGAGTTGTGTCTTCTTCATTAACGTCGTCGGTGCATGGGGAAGAGCCCGAAAAAACGTTTGACCATTTAATTGTGGACGCTGAATTGGCAAGGGCCCCACTTAATTTAAAATTAATGTCTTGCACGGTGTAGAGATTTGTCGAAGTGGGCAATAGCGAAAGGGTGTTTACGCCCTGAGACCCCACACTCGAGAGTCCCGATGAACCATTTTCTAGGGCTGAAAAACCACTGCCGCAATTTTGGAAACCGAAAATCAGCCCAAATCCAATCGCGACACTGTAGATCCAACCAAAGTGCTTTTGTTGCATGTCCAACCTCGTTTGATACCCTAGTACTCCATTCTTACACACGCAGGTCGGGATGTACGATTAGAGTCATACCAGCACCAGTCAGATCAAATCGATCCGCATCTGAGGTAAAGCTTAATCAAATTTGTTTCAAACTGGGATCCTCAGATGTCTGAATATCAAACTCTTTAAATTCAGATCCATCAAAGCGAATCAGCTTCGGTTTTTCATCTACGACTGTGGCAAGATTGACCGGGCGCGACCATACCGCTTGGAGGTTGCGCAAAGTTTCACGCATGTAGTTGTCCTGCATTTCAATACCTTCGAACATATGCGTGAGCAGGAGTTCACCGCGGTTTTCGAAGTTCGCGTCTTCCACCCGAATGATCGGCTGACCGTGATTGGTGAGCTGAAAAAGAAGCTGCTTTTTGACCATCGGAAAATCTCGCGTGTCGACGTCATACTGCTGAGTGCGCTTGTTGAACTTGTAAACGAACATCTTATTTCGTACGCAAAACTCTTCGGTCAAAAACTCATCAATGAAAGTCACATCGTTGTAATTCCGGCGAACTTCGAAGATTTTTTCACGGCCCTTGCCATGTTTTTTATCCCAGTTTGCGCGCTCTTTAATGTCCGAGCATTCATTCCACTCTTTGCCGTGTTGTCCTTTATCCCACCGCTCTTCGATGTCGCGGTAGAGCTCAATGCCCACTTTGTAAGGATTAAAACCGGTGGGCGACATTGCCATAGTGCCACTGTGTGCGTCGGCAAAGTCGATCACCTCAGAGTCGTTCATAATGTTTTGGGTCATCATCTTGGCATGCCAGTACGATGCCCACCCTTCGTTCATGATTTTTGTCATACCTTGAGGAGCAAAGTAATAAGCTTCATCACGAATAATCCCGATCACATCTTGCTGCCAGTTTTTGAGCGGCGCATTGTGCATCAAAAATCCTAAGATATCACGCTCTGGGCGAAGAGGAAATTTCGACTGTCGATCTTCATCTACGCGCGCTTTCTCTTTTTGATCGCGAACAAATGCCGGGGGATTGATGTACTCATCCATGTAATCTTTTTCGACACGCAAACGCGCCGTCTCTGAACTATTCGAATCTTCTTTTTTCGTTTCGGTCGTTTTTTTGATGTAGGGTGCAAAACGATCAATCAGATTTTCCATCGACAAGATACGGTCAATGAACTCTTCGACCGTCTCAACACCGTAGCGATCGATATATCGACGAATGCGAACCGCATGATTTGCCATCTCATCCATCATCTTGCGATTGGTCGGGGCAAACCATTGGTTGTTTTTAAAAAAATCGCAGTGTCCATATACGTGCGCCATTACGAGCTTTTGATCCACCATGCGATTGCCTTCCATGAGGTACGCGTAGCAAGGATCAGTGTTCACAACCATCTCGTAAATTTTGGAAAGACCATACTCGTAGCTTTTAGAAAGCTGCTCGTACTCCATTCCAAAACGCCAGTGTGGATATCTTACGGGAAAACCTCCGTAAGCCGCAAATTGGTTGATCTGATCGTAAGTGATCAATTCAAAAATAGTTTCGAAACAATCAAGACCGTAACTCTGGGCGATCTTCAAGATTTTTAAGCGTGCCCGTTCGAGCTCCGGTGTGAGGTTCGCCATGAATCACTTTCCCTTTCCAAGGAAGTCTTTGATGCTCGAAAGAATTTTGTCTCGACTCTCGATCTGACTAACGACCAACGCCTCTTCATTCGGAAACTCTTTTTCGAGATCTTTCGAAAATTGCCCGCTCCCGTATTTTGAATCCACTTGCCCATAACCAAACATGTTCACATTCGGCAAAAAGAATTCTTTCAAGAGGCGCATGCAAAGGCGCGTGTCTTCACCACTCCAGTTGTCGCCGTCCGAAAAATGAAATGGATAGATATTCCACTCGTGAGTAGGGTAATCCTTTTCGATGATCTCCTGACAGAGTTTGTAAGCAGACGAAATCAGAGTTCCACCCGATTCGCTGGTAGAGAAAAACGTTTTTTCGTCGACTTCTTTCGCTGCGGCATCGTGAATGATGAATCGTGTTTCAAGACCTTTGTAGTGTTTCTTGAGCCACGTGTTGATCCAGAAACTCTCCAGGCGAACGATCTCTTTTTGCTCTTCACCCATCGAACCCGAGACGTCCATCATATAGATTACGACGGCTTGCGCTTGCGGCACGGTCTTTTGTTTGAACGATCGATAGCGCATGTCTCCACGAATCGGCACAATCATCGGCTCTTCCGGTTTGTAAACTCCGCTTGAAATGTAGCGCTTCAATGCATTTTTATAAGATGACTTGAAATGACGAAGTCCCTCCGGACCAACCGGTGCGATGCCTGAGTATTTATTCTTAGAGGCATCCGCGCGCGGACGACCTTTGGGTTCAATGCGCGGGAGCTGAAGCTCTTCACCCAAGATATCCGCGAGTTCATCAATTGAAATTTCGGCCTCGAGCTGATGCTGGCCAGGATTATTCCCCGCTTCACCCGATCCGTCTTGGGGCTCGCCGTCGACTTGATCACCCGGTTGTCCCTGGCCTTGTCCAACGCCGCCGCCTTGTTTTGGACCATATTTAAAGCGAGGAATATCGATCGATGGCACGGGAATTTTCACGAAGTCATTTTCACGCTTGCCGATCATCTCGCCATGCGTGACGTACTTTTTGAAGTTCTCTTTGATCTTTCCGCGAATGATGTCGCGGAATCGACTCTGATCTTCCCGTATCGCCATGACATCCTCTTTTGCTGAAGCAAAGACAAGCGCGCCTGCCGAAACTCCAGCAGAGCTCGATCACGCGACAGGCTATAAATCCCGTCACTTATTATTTTTTACGTCGCCTCGAGCAAAGATACCGGCCACATGATGAAGAACGTCAATTGCCGAAATTTCATCGTAACCAAAGTCTTTGATCAACCGAGTCTTAACGATATCGATCTTCTCTTGCGTGTCTTTGTCGGTCACGCTCGAAACAAGCGAAGTGAGTTTGATGCTGTCTTTCTGGTCTTCAAATAACTTCAACTCAAACGCTTTATGCAGGCGCTCATTCACCTTGTAGTCGAACTTTTTGCCCTCGAGCGAAAGAGCTCCAATGTAATTCATAATCTCACGGCGAAAATCGTCTTTGCGTGATTCAGGAATTTCGATCTTTTCTTCGATCGACCGCATGAGTGGCTCGTTCGGCTCTTCATCTTGACCCGTAAAATGGTTGCGAACGCGCTCGCGCTGCGTGTAGGCCTTCAAATTGTCGATGTAATTTCCGCAGAGGCGCGCCAAGGCTCCATCATCCGCGCTGATCGCGCGTTGAACTTCACCTTTAATAATCTCTTCGTACTCCTGTTTAACGACGCTTAAGAGCTCACGGTATTCGGCCTTCAGCTCTTCGTTTGCGATTAAACTATGATGGCGAAGTCCACTCTCGAGCTCATTCATCACCATGAAAGGATTTACCGATCCACGGTTGTTCTGCTGAGCATTGACGAGTGAGTTCGACAATTTGTCTTGAATATAGCGCGGAGAGATTCCGTCGAGACCTTCACGAATCGCGTCCTTGCGGAGTTCTTTCACGTTGTCTTCAGTATAATTCGGAAGCGATTTTCCATCATAGAGTTTCAATTTCTGAAGGCGTGTGAGGTTCGCTTTTTTAGGTTTTTCTAAACGGGTGAGAATTGCCCACAGTGCCGCCATCTCAACCGTGTGCGGTGCAATTGAAATTCCACGAAGCTTGCGGCTGTTGAAATCCTTCTTATAGATGTTCACTTCGTGTTTCCACTTAGTGATGTAAGGAATATCAATCTTCACCGTACGGTCGCGAAGCGCTTCCATGAACTCATTGTCTTGCAAACGGCGGTACTCGGGCTCGTTCGTGTGTCCGATGATCACTTCGTCAATATGCGTTTGCGCGAATTTTTTCGGCTTCACGCGATGCTCTTGCGACGCGCCCAAAAGATCGTATAAGAATGCGACATCAAGTTTAAGAACCTCGACAAATTCAATCATCCCACGATTGGCTACGTTGAATTCTCCGTCGAAATTAAACGCACGTGGATCTGAATCCGAACCGTACTCAGCAATCTTGCGATAGTTGATATCGCCCGTGAGCTCGGTGCTGTCTTGGTTTTTTTCGTCTTTTGGCTGGAAGGTACCGATTCCGATACGATCAGCCTCGCTCAGAACCAAGCGCTTCACACGAATAAACGAAAGAACTTTGTTCACATCGCCGTGGTACTTCTCCATCAACTGACGGAAGATAAACCGACTTGGTGGACTTAGCTCGCCATCGATATTGATCCGGAAGTCACCTTTGTTGCCGCGATTCAATTCTTCGGCGATTTTTGGACGAAGATCTTCAGGAATTAAAAGCAAAGGCTCTTCGTGCATCGGCGAAGCAAACACCTTTGTATCTTTGCCAAGAATGCCGTCAAGCTCACCCTTTTCATCCACCCACTCAAAAGTGTAGAGTGGACCAGTGTCAGACTTCGAATACGCCTCTACACCTTTTTTCAGCATGCGACAGATAGTCGACTTCGCTGAACCCACTGGGCCGTGCAAAAGAATGACACGCTTTTCAGTTCCGTATCCGAGTGCCGCCGAACGAAGAGCGTTTACGAGTTTCATTAACGGAATGTCGAGTCCGAAAACCGCGTCTTTTCCATCGTTGTCTTCGTCATCAAAAAATTTGTAACGAACGACATCTTTTTTGAAGTCTTTGTACTCGGTCGTGCCTTTTTCAACGATCAAGTCATAAAGGCGTTGGAACGCGTTTCGCGTGATCTTCGGATTTTCTTTCACAAGATTGAGATATTCGTTAAAAGAACCTGACCAAGTCAGATCTTTGAACTTCTGATTCCCCTGCCAGTCTTTGATGATATGAGAGAGGTCTAAACTAGAGTTGGCGGCCATAAACTCTCCTTCGCAAGCAAGGGGTATCAAATAAACTTTGTTGGCTAACTGTGACGACTAACTTCGTAAGCGTATTTCATGGGTGACTTCAATTGCGTATTTCAAAAGCGGAATTCACTGATGAACTTTACTGTTGAACTTTACTGTAGAACTTCACTGATGTACTTTACTGGCGAATTCCATTGGGCGAATTCTACTGGCGAAACCAATGTCCTGCCTTTAGATTTTTCAGCCGTCGTGGAGGGCGATCCGTGCAGAAGCTTTTCCGGTCTCGAGACCGATCCCTCGCGTGAGAGATTTGGAATCCAAAAGATCCCTCGCCACCGACAACTCAATATCTCAAAACGGTGCAATTAGTCCTGACTTAAGTATGCCTTTTCCCATTCAAAAAGGGAAAAAATGTTTCACTCTTTAGTCCTCATCAGCTCGACACAGTTGCTCGCAACAAAAGGTGCATCAACTTGAAAAAACATCTTCTCTTTGGGATTGCAAAATCAAGTTGCACATAGCTTATCCCGTGATGCGAACCATAAGCAGAATTATGATTTACATCCCGCTAAAACGCGGGGCCACCAG
>JAYVND010000076.1:0-2276 GCA_043758635.1 Bdellovibrionales bacterium | reverse complement strand
CGCTGAAAAGAATCTCGGCGGCGAAATTCCCGCCTACAACGAATTCGAAGATGCTCGAAATGAAGAATCACTCACCTTTGCCTCAATCGACGATCTTGATCCGATCTGTCAGCAAAATATGTCAAAGTTTAGATCCGTTGTGGCCTCAACCTCAGCGAAATTAGGTGCGGATTTAAGTACGGCTGCTTTTGGTACTCGCTGAATAAATGTAAAACACGGGCACGCCTAATATAATTAATCCCAATCCCGTTAAACTCTGAATCGGTGCTTGAATTACGGTATTTATCAAAAGCAGCATTGACGCCAAGATAAACAAAATTGGTAAGTACGGATAAAATGGAGTTTTAAAATTTCGTGAATCTTCGCTAATTTTTACGGCCGGGAAAGCTGTCGAACTTTGATTCTTTTTCGAGTTAGTCATTTCTTTCCGATCACGGTTTCGAAATACGAATAGCGAAGCTGTAGTCAGCAAATAGAAAATCCACCCGGCAAACACGACGTAGTCCGTCAGCTGGTCCCAGCTCCCGGAAAAGACCAACAGACATGCCAGAAGTCCCTGGACAACGACTGCCACAGCGGGCACTCCCGCTCTGCGGCTCAGCTGCCCGAGAGCCCTAAAAAATAATCCATCCTGAGCCATCGCAAAAGGAATTCGAGCATTTGTTAAGATCGAACCATTCATCGCCCCCAATGCCGAAATCACAAACGCAATCGAAAGAACGAAAACCATCGATGGACCCACCCAGCTTCCGAACGACGCCGCCGCCGCGCGGGTCGCAACCGGAAATGAGTCGGGGTAGAGGTTCGAGTGACTCAACTGAATTTTCTCGATCGAGAGGACCGCGAAAAAACTCGAATTCAACAAGAGATAGAGTCCCATCACCACGGCCATTCCAATAATCAAAGCGCGCGGAACATTTCTCTGAGGATCTTTAATTTCACCTGCCGCCATCGGCATGTTATTCCAGCCGTCATAAGCCCAAAGTGATGCCAGCATTGCCGTTCCAAAAGCACTGAAGCCCGTCCAATTTTGAGAGAGCGAACCCCAAATTGAGGGCGAAACTCCATTTGCTTCGGAGTTGAGACTCGTGCCAAAAAAATAGATTGCGGATGAAAGTCCAACAATCATAACAACTTTAAGAATCGTCAGTCCATTCTGCATGACTGCGCCAAGACTCACGCGCATGCAGTTCAAGAGTGTGAAAGCGAAGATAAAGCTCACGGCGCAAATATTCTTAGCGACCGGATTTGGAAAATGAACGACCGCACTCAAAAATGTTGCAGCTCCGACCGAGTAGGCAGCAATGGAACCTGGACTTCCAATCCAAAATCGCGTCCAGCCAAACAAGAATGCAATGAGGTCTCCGTATGCCTCTCGAAGATAAACATACTCACCGCCAGCTTTAGGAAAGCGCGCTCCGAGCTCCGCGTAACAAAGCGCTCCAATGAGCGAGAGCGAGCCGGCTGCAAACCACGCCGCTAGTATCAGCGCAGCAGAAGGTATCTGTTGCGCCATCGTTGCAGCTTTCAAAAACACGCCAGTCCCAATCACAGTGCCGATCGAAAGACCAATCGCATCTTTAAATCCGAGGGATCGTGCAAGTTCAACAGTTTCACTCGACTTTGGTGAGGATTGTGACCCGCGCCCGCCTGATTCTTTAGATTCTGATATTGAATCATTTGCGCTTGGAAATTTGCTCATGTGTAAAAGATTCCTCTCGCCATCTCTAGTTTAACTCAGCCTACAAAAATTGATAGACGGAAGCAAAGAGAGCTTGCACCATTGAGAGAGGGGGACTTTTTGGGTGGAAGATGATCAAAAACGTGGGAAGAGCCCAAGCGACGCGCACGATCCGAACGCTGGGCCAATGCCGAGTGATTCATCGACTTACGCTTCGCATGCTTACACCGAATCGGTTGAAGCAAGTGTTGCGAATTCTGTCGAAGCATCTGGGAAACCAAGTGGCCCTCCACCGCCGATACATCGCCCGTCACCACTAGGCGTTCCTCCAAAGACCCGGCGTGCTCATCGAATGCAAACTCAAGAGCCTTCTGAAACAAAAGCAGAAGCTGTCGAAGCAGTGGTTGCCGATGTGGTAACTTTTGCTGCTCCGTCTGAGTCAGTTCAACTTGATGAAATTGCAAGAGGAGAAGAAACTCAGCTCGCTCCTCGAGTTGATGGGGCGACAGTCCCGTTCGAAGTGACAGATGAGATGAGCAGTAGATTTCAAGATTCAGAGGTCATCGTCACACCAATGATTGCGTCTGAATCGCAC
>JAYVND010000075.1:0-2277 GCA_043758635.1 Bdellovibrionales bacterium | reverse complement strand
CTGGTTAAGTTCTCCCATGATCCCGAAGCGATGATTGCCTTGAGGATTGAAAAGAACTGCGGCCGAGTAGAGATCTTTACCGAAGCGAATACCAACCGCGAGTTTACCAATATCGACACCGAGGGCTCCCGCTCCGCTGCCGTCGCAATGATTACAATTTGGTTTGTGGTACCCCCCTGCGACTCCCCACGAGCCTTTTCCGTAGCCGATCTCGGCTCCGACTGCGTCGGAGGCATCGTTGCGGTCGTACTCAGCCGTCACACGCCCCCCATTTTGATAAAGCGTTCCAAGCGGGCTTTCTGCCGTGTATCCCGAGGAAAAGTTAATGGTCGAAGTTAAAGTTGGAGACGACACTCCTTGCCCGACAGCTAAAAGATTTGGTGTTCGTACTGACTCCGCAGCGAGCGCATTTTGGGAAATTGCAAATAGCAAAATTAAGATAAAACGCATGAGACCTCCGTGATTTATAGAGGCTAAAACTACTCCGAGGCGAAAGCCTAGCGACTTTCATGCACTGGCTAAATCTACACAAATGATCAATCGAACAGCAAAAAGAGAACCGCGTATTGCCTTACACCGGTAGGAGATGGATGGCCGTTGTTTGGATGAAACGCCGTCCTGTGAGAAAGAGCCAGGCCAAGCCAGGCCAAAACAAGAAGTGGATTTCTTCTCATCTCCTCCGGAAGCCGGGGAAGCAGCAATTCAATCGCTTTTATTTTCGGGCTTCGAATCAAATTTTGTACATCAGAATAATTGAGTTCTACAGGAAGTTATTCGGAAGCGAAAAGCGCTTTTTCTAATCCTGCTTCGCGAGCTAATTCTCGCGCGCTCTTTCCCTGTTTATTTTTTATCTCTGGATTCGAACCATACAAGACGAGTAATTTCAAAAAATCAATCATTTCTACTTTGTAGGCTATCGATGCGAAAAGGGCGATCGACAGGGCAGTATTTCCTGTGCTCGCTTCCACTTCGTTCGGATTCCAGTGATTTGTGCGCAACAACGACAGAGTTTCCGAGTCTACGACGTGAGGATACCCGCGGAGCCAAGTGAGCAGAGCTTTATCCGTACGTGCCCCTCGTCGAAGCAAGATTTTGCGAATTTCAGGATCGATAGCGTATTCGAGCGCGGTTGCTCCATCTTTGTTTTTAGCATTGATGTCGTCGCTGGCTTCGATAAGCTTCAGAATAGTGACTCTCTCTGATGTTCTGACGAAATGGGTGAGAAGTGTCTCTCCGTGGTCGGGCAGCAAGCGATGCAGATCTTGCTTCGTCCAACAATTTTCTTGGATGATATAATTTGCGTCATTTTTCTTCCAGGCTGCTGCACATTCTCCATGGTGAATTTGTGTCTCTGGGAACCGCGAGACGCATTGACGCCATTCGGTGACAAAAATATTTTTAAGATCTGAGAGTTGCTGACAGTCACTTTCGGACTGAAATGCGTCGAGCCACAAGCGAACACATTCGCGTGATCGGTCCATGACCATCGAGCATTCGCGCGTCCATACTTCGCTCCGAGAGCACTTTTCAATCTCTCCATCGGGCGCTTGGATGCAGAACCGCACTCGATGCTTAGCCCGAGCCAGATGCATGGAAAATTCTTCCTCACATCGCAATGGCAAGTTTCCCAGTCGGCAAAAACCTTTTAAGCTTACTGCATTTGCCAAGGATGAAGCCACCTCGTCTGTAATATCAGGCGTCTGACTTGGCAGATATAAATGTTGAGCACCTATGAGTAGCAACGTAAATGCGACCCAGCCGACAACCGAGAGCATCTTCGATCTCAAAGGCTTCGCTTGATTCGACGCGCTCTTCTTTCTAGCTACCCAAACGTCCAAGAAATAATAAAGTGTTCCCCAAAAGGCGACAAAAGCCAATGCAGCATACAAAAAAACTGTGTAGCCCAACATGAGCGATAGACCAAACAGGTTTACAAACGCCGTAAATGGCGCAACCCAGCTTTCCTGGCAATACATCGCTCCCTGGGAATTGCAACGCGCGACACTGTACGCTAGCAAGTAGCTTCCCACGACCAACAGTGTGCTGAGCAGGCTCGCGGCGTAAAGCGTCTTTGACGGACGCCGCATTCCCATCGAAATCCCCTGCCCCACGAACAACAGAACCAAAATTAAATTCATAGATCTTCAGATTATATCATGACAAGCAATAGAGCAAAGTGAGCGCATGAAGATGGTCCAGCTCAAGTTAAAATCAGAGAGTAGAAAATTGGAAGAGAAGGCACGTGCATCCGACCGGCTGATTTCCAGCTCGGCCGCA
>JAYVND010000074.1:0-2278 GCA_043758635.1 Bdellovibrionales bacterium | reverse complement strand
TCAGAAAGCGATCAAGATCAACCCAAGGTCAAAGGTGACCTACCGCTTGAAAGTTCTGGAGGCGAATCGGACTTGCGAGAAAGTTCAGGCAGACGAGGAAGATTGCGATTTGTTTTTACTTGCGGAGAAGGCTGGCGCAGGAAAGGCTGCGACGGAAAAAGCTCTCTCCTGTCTTTGTGGTAGCGCCGGTGAAAATATGGCACCGGCAGAGAAAGAGTGTGCTGTAAAAAACCTCGGTCAGGCTCTCGAAAACAAACAGTATACCAAACAAGATCTATGCACATGCCAGTCCGGAGGCAGTGGGTCTCTGACGACGATGTGCTCGGCGAAATCAGAAGCGGATGCTGATGCGGCAGCCGCAAGATTTTTTAAAGGAATTCGAGATTCGCTGGCGGAAACTACGATAAAGGTTTTTGATGACCTTCTGAAGGCGTCAGACAGTTTTCAACAAGCGCAGGTTGACCTGGAATCATATGTTCCAACGGGACAGTGGGCAGGTTCAGGAGCCCCTTCAAGGGAGGCCGTCAGTAGGATTGGTGCGAGGGAGCAATTTATTAGTACTTTCCGCTTGTTTCTGGCGCAGCTAGAAACCTTAAAGGCTTCAACCACCGAACTTGCTAGCGCCGACAAGGTGCTGAATGCTCAATATCAGTCAATCCTCTCAACAAAACCAAATCATGCTGAGGAAAATGATCCTGAGTTCACTAAAATCTTAAAACAGAAGGAAAGAAAGTGGATCAAATATCGTGACGCTTGGGTCGCGTTTGCAGTGGCGTATGGAGAGTCGAAGGGAATGGTGAAGGAGAAAGCCAACATTTTGGGTTTCGGTCTTGCGAAATATTTGACGACTGAAATGACCAAGGAACTCACACCAAGTGGCATGGAATCAGATGGCATTTGACTCCTAGTCGCACTTTAGCCTTTCGCTCGTAAAAAGGCGCATGATGAAATGTCGGAGCAGGTTATTGCTCTGAGCGTGAGGTGACCGAAGCGCTCTTGCTTAGAAATTATGTGTAGTGACTGATGTCATAGAAACATTGTTGATAAAAAATTGCCGAGCGCAACATCCATCCTGGCTGCATCAGTAGCACTGGCTCGAGGAGCACAGCAAATTGGGGACGCGTACACAGTTCCAACCTGATCTCCCAATCTTGAACCGACTTTGCCGCTCCGGACGGGTTGAACGCCTTACCGGGTGTTCTCGCAAGTTCCTAGGATAAGGTCGCGCTCAGTCGGTGGCAGCGGTATTTTTCGATTCGTCAGTTCCCGATCAACGCATGGAGATTAAAATGCAAAAATTCCTCATCTTCGCTCTACTTGCTTTTGTTTGCTCTGTTTCGTCGCAAGCCGCACTAGCTTCATCTCTTCAAAACGTGCTGACCTCTGCTAAAGCCGTTACGCCAACGTCTCAGAAAACATCTCGCTCTAAAGCTAACGCCGGCGAGCCCGCCCGTGCGCCATATACAACGGCGAATTCACCTCAGGTTCCGGAACCGATCAGAAGCCAGATTTTGACCGCTGTAGTCTCACAGTTACGCGCCACAGAATTTAAAGATTGCTATATCGAGCCATATTTCGAAGGCGGCAGTCTAATGAATTATCCGAAAGACCCATTGCTAGAAGGGCCGCAGTCTCCCGAATATAACCGGAGAATTGACCTTGCTGAGCTCGAAAAAGATTCCAAATGGATTATATATAAAACTGTTGGAAGCGCCAATAACATCGAAATTTACAGCGACGATGGCAAAGAACGCATCAAATTAGAAATGAATCAATCGCACACTTTGATTCGACATCTAATTTACCTGCTTGGCCACGAATCCCTTATCAATTCAGGAGGTACTCTAGATATGCCACGCCTGAAGCCTCAGTTCGTACCGACGGGGATGACAAGTTGCTCGGTTGATTGACGTCTTTCCGGCGTCTTCCGCAGCAACTGTGGGTCCATGGGTTACAAGTTTTGAGGTTCACGCAATGAGTTTATACAGTTGATATGAAGAAGGTCCCCTTAAAGGTAAACGTATCGGAGAGTGCAATCGTACCTTGTGAAGCAATTCCGAACTTCTGAGCGGTGATCCAGCCGATGACAAGATACCGAGCTCGCGTTGTCGGACGGCGACCCGCAAACTGTCGGTTGTCTCGTTAATCTGGGTTAGCTCCTCAACTGCATACGAGCCTTTCATTCGGAGGATTGCTTCCTTGGACAAAGGCGGAAAAAAACGTCACCCGAATCGAGTTCGGGTGACGTGTTCCTAGAACGGATTGTTGATAACTTTGG
>JAYVND010000073.1:0-2281 GCA_043758635.1 Bdellovibrionales bacterium | reverse complement strand
GGTAGAACTTATTCAGGAACCTCACGTATCCGTCGTCGCGAACGTCGGTCGTTGAGATTTTCTCTACTTCGTAGGGAACAACTGGAAGAGCTTTGAGAGTTTTCTTCTCGTCTCTTTCGAAGACATCGATTGGTCTCATCAGGTGACTGCCGTGTTTTCTTGTATTGGCAATCGCAAGCTTTCGGTCGATGTGCTCTTGTGCAAGCTTCAATGAGTAGGTTGCAAGGTTGAAGGATTCAAACAAACGCCTTACGAGCTGTACCGTTCTTTCGACTTTACCTTTTTTCTTCGGGTCACTCGGTGGAAGGGCCTCGATCGTAAAGCCTTAGTGGCCAGCAAATCTCTCAAACGCAACATTGAGCTGCGGATCGAACATTGATGCCGTAATCACAAACACTTTCGGATTATCAGACGTCACCCGACGAGGAACGCCGCCAAGTTCGATGAGCATTGATGTGATGGCATTGACCGTTGTTTCAAAGTCGCAGCGATCAACGACTCGGACGAGCGTCAGTCGGCTGTGGCCAAGAGTTCCGATAAAGGCCCAGACAACCCGGCGTTTGCCATTCTCATCTACATCAAACATTTTGCCCCAATCAATCTGAAGGCACTCTCCAGGTCCGTGGATAATCTCCGGACTATGCTTCATCTCGGGCGCAAGACGAAGATTGTGGCGGCCAAGGTAGCGATAAAAGTTCGCTTTCGGTATCCCTACCGGCAGCTCCTCAAAGACCGTCTCCGGGCACCAGCCGACGCCAAGACGCTCAATAATCGAAGGTTTGTGTGGGTCGAGCACCAGATCCGTGTTTGCGAGTCGTGATTTGCAATTGTCCGTGATTGGGAAGAGGGCCTCCGGCGAAGGTGGCAGTGCGCGAGCAGTCGCGCGAAACGTTCTCGGATTCTCAAACGCCACTTCAATGTAATTGTATTCGAGCGCGAGTTCTCGGATTCCGATGACGTAGCCTTTGCCTTTTTGAGTGTCCTTGGCAATACGGGAGGTCGTCAGGCCCGATCTAAAATATTCGACGATCTTGCGATCCACTAAAATTCTCCTTAAAGCTTCAAGCTTTTGTCGTCCCATCGAGCTGGATCTCCCAAGTTGTTTGAGAGATCGTAAGCTGCGATCGGAGATCAGGAGAACTCGGTCCGGTTGAAATCAACTAGACCCATCCGACCTAGTGAGATTCAGACCTCACTAGACCCGTCCAATTAGTTGAGATTTGGGTGCGTCATATCCGTCCACTCTGGTACGACTGGACAGTTAAAGAAGCTCGATCCAAGTCCCGTGACCTCGAATGAGACATCCAAAAGATTTAATACTTAAGATTAAAGTCTTGGTCTCCCCAGACCGAAAACTTCAGCATGAATAAGGTATACTCAGTCCTTCTAACAAGTGCCTTGACCGTCACGCCGCTGATAGGCTGCGGCTTTATTCACGGCTACACAACAGGTGGAGCGTCCTCCTCCGGGCCTTCGGTAGCGGTCTCTTTTGACTCCGTAACTCCCTTGTTACTTGATTCGGCAGGCGGACAGACGCTCACATTGGCAGGCTCAGGGTTTGATTCATCATTACAGATCTCGCTCAACGGCAGAGCGTGTTCTCAAATGCAGGTGATTTCGAAGAATTCGGCAACTTGCACGTCTCCAGCGCAGCTTAGTGTCTCGCCACTTCTGACCGCGCTTTCGATTAATGGCTCAAGCACAGATAGTAAAATGCTCCGTTCCTACACACCACTTGGCCAAGCCACTGCATCGTCGAATCGACAGCTTGAGCACGGCCTATACATCCCAACTGCAATGAGAAATTGTGGGGTTCGAGTAGCACTGCTCGATGGCGCCAATAACCGAATCCTTATATGGAATCAAATGCCGGCCTCGCAATTCGTTGCGCCCGATTACGTCATTGGCCAGCGGGATTTGTCGACTGCTGACGCAAACTTAGGTGGACAACTCTCCCCATCCAACATGACGCCTGCAGGGTTTACTTGCAATGCGAGTAAACTACTCGTGGCAGATTCCTACAACAATCGCGTCCTAGTATGGAATACATTTCCCACACTCAGTTACCAGCCAGCTGATTTGGTTCTTGGGCAGCCGAACTTCCAGTCAGCTGCAGTTGCACCGGCTTCAGCCTCAACGATGTTGAACCCAACTGATATCGCGATAGGGCCAGACGGCGGGGTGTATGTAGTTGACGCTGGAAATAACCGAATCCTAGCTTGGCCGACATTTCCTACGACTAATAATCAGCCAGCAGTTCGAGTGATCGGGCAGAGCAGCT
>JAYVND010000072.1:0-7246 GCA_043758635.1 Bdellovibrionales bacterium | reverse complement strand
AACAGGCGATTCCCCTCGGCCTTCTGCGCGAGCCCAAATGGGCTCGGTGCTCCCTCCCCCTCCCTACTTAAGTGACCGAGACATTACCAGAATCTTGGCCGTAGCAATGTCCGAAAAATTGGCCGAAACATTGGCCGTTAATAGATCAAAGTGACGACAGCACGATCGGATAACAAATGGAGAAAAAATTTGTGGATCAAAACAAGATGCCCGACGCACCCAACACGAAAAATATGGATAGCTCAAAACAATCGAACGAAGGCCACGCTTCCCAAGTTAAAAGGAGGTTCAACGGCAAACTTCTCGCTTCAGCAAGCGCGCTCGCACTTGTTTTCGTTGCGTTGGAGTCTCACCTCGCTTGGCCCGAGAATGCGGAGGCGGCAGCGGTTATGCCGAGTTCAACGGTCGCGACAATTCAATCTGCACCTCTTAATCAGACGTCAACCACCGCTGATACCGCCAGCGCACATATCGATAGCAAGAGTTTAAATAATGCCTTCACTACGCTTGCTTCCAAGTCCTCTCCGGCTGTCGTCAGTATCTACACCAAAACCCTCGCGCGAGGTCTCCGCTCAATCCCTCGAATGGTGCCTGGAATGCCGCCGGGCATGGGGGGCGATGAATTTGAATACTTTTTCGGAAATCCATTTGGCCCGCGACAAAGCGGTGGAGCTCCGGGTGCCGGCATGCCTGATGCGCAAGCACTGGGATCTGGTTTTGTGATCAACAGTGACGGATATATCGTAACCAACGCGCACGTGGTTTCTCAAGCGGGTCACAACGCCGACGAAATCATGGTTAAGTTTGCCGACGAGGAAGCCAAAGGTCACAGCAAAGGACACAGAGCCGAGATTGTCGGCGTTGACGGTGTCGATGACGTCGCACTTTTAAAACTCACCGATAAGAAATCGGAACTTAAATTTATCAACTTCGGTGACAGTGATCATTCGCAAGTCGGCGAGTGGGTGGTCGCAATCGGAAATCCCTATGGCCATGCCAACTCTGTCACGCAGGGAATCGTAAGCGCCATGGGTCGAGATCTCGACGGAACGCGTACCGACTTCATCCAGACTTCGGCGAGTATCAACCCCGGTAATTCCGGTGGACCACTTGTCAACCTCAATGGCGAAGTGATCGGGATCAACACCGCAATTGATCCCCGAGCACAAGGTATCGGATTTGCAATTCCGATCAACACGGTCAAAGGTGTCATCGCCCAACTGCTGAAATCCGGTCACGTCAATCGTGCATGGCTCGGTATTGGGATTGAAGATCTCAACGAAGAAATCGCCGGGTACATGCAGCTCAGTGACACCGGTGGCGTATTGGTAAAAGCGATAGAGCCAGGCCAAGCCGCGGCGAAAGCGGGACTTAAACCCTACGATGTGATCACAAAGATCAATGATCGGCCAATCAACAGCGCCAAAGATGTATTCCGCTCAATGGATCATTTCGCTGCAGGAGAGTCGGCCAATGTCGAAGTGATTCGAAATCAAAGGAAAATGAATTTGAAAGTGGAATTAGGTCACCAGCCGCACTCGTCCTAAAACTAGTAAGCCCAGTACGGCCCAGTCCCGAGCGACGATGCGCGATTTTGAATTCCGATCGCGATTGTCCGCCCGAAGAAGAATGGCATTCCCCAGTCAAAGCCGCCCGCAGAAGCTCCCGCCAAATTGTTAAACGCGTTATGAGGATTGCCGTTCGAAAGCTCATTGGATGCATCTGCGACCGTAAAACCAACGCTCACCGAGTGAGTGCCACCCGCTCCCTTCTGCACACCCGTCAAACTCACTTGTTTAGTTGGACAAAAAAAGCCCGCAAAGCTTCCGCTAACTGAGCAATCCGCAACGATTGAGGACGCCGGAAAATAAAGACCATTCGAGCCGCTATCGATAAACGAGGATGAATACGTCTGGCCATTGAACGTCGTCGTGAATTCGCCATTTGCGTCAGCTGCCATCACGGTTGCGGAAGCTATCTGATTGTCACTTCGCGTGTTGATGCCGAGAATTAGATAGCCCGCGGCCGATATAGCACCTGCATCCGCAATCGATTCGGTCTGTACAATAACTCCGTTGTTATCGGCCGTCAAAAAACCAACCGGGTTACTCACTTGCTTCGCAATCGGGACTGCACTGCTAGAGCAAGTAGAGCCTGTGCAAGAATAATAAATATTATTACCCGACTGGTTCACGCATCGTGATCCGCAATCTTCGACAAATAAGCCCACTCCAAGAATTCCGTTGAAGCCTGTTGCAGTCGCCGAAGTGTCTAGTTTTTTGCAACCCGAGGGCACAGTGCCAAATGTACTGTCGATAATTTGAATTGGAACACGCGATGCCATCTCGGCTCCTAAAATCACATCAGCTGTTTTAATAGGGCCCCACTGACTTGAACCATCCGCGTAAGAAACGCACTCAGCATAGTTGTTGCCGGAGGTGTCCGTCACATTCGTCAGCCCCAAAGACACTGTCGAAGAAAAAAGCCGAAGCCCGTAACTTCCCGTGTCCAAAAGAACATTGTTGATGGTTTGGCACGTCGAAGTTCCGGGAACGCAGATCTTAACCGAAACGCAGGGTTCGTTCACGTAACCGCAGCCCACCGTCACCGCCATGACATTGGGTTGATTCGCAATCGACGGATCGAGTGTCAGTTGTGGCGATGAAGAAGCCCCTGCCGAGCCCGACGCTTCGGAGAGCGGCGAAAACGCTTGGCCACAGTTTGTGAAAGCCACCGCAAGCGCCGGCAGCGCGAGGAATGCGAAGAATGATTTTTTCACTACGGCAATTCCTCCGCATTCACACCATTAGGAACTAAACTAGACACGACGGCTGACCCACGCAGCGCACGCATGTGCCCACCTCGCCGAATTGCGATTCGCGCCGTTTTAAACGCCACTCCACTATGTCCCTTTTGTCCCATTTGTCCCATTCCCTTCACTCGAGCCTCATCCGCTGCCTGATATTCTGAATAGTAGCTGCCGAATAGTGCTTCAAGGTCAGGGTGGCTTGGCCCTGTCCACGTAACCGCAAAAACAACGCCGTCTGCACGGGTGTATTCGCGGATTGAATTCAAACCCACCGTCGTTGCATTGACGGTATAGAGAGCGGATGGAGTTGTCTTAAAATCCGTAGCCTGGAGTTTCACTTGTTCTTCTTTTAACCGCGCTTTTTGATCGAGCGATTCACCAAGCGTCGCAAATCCAAAGGAAGGAGACAGAACGACAATCGCCGCGATTCCCCAACCCAATCTTGCAGACAAGCTTTTCCTGAAATTCCAAACACGGCTCAATTGAAACAACATGAATAATCCCTCACCCTTAATTAGTCTAAATGCAGGCGCGTGCGAAAATTATGGAAGGCTCTCGAAGTCTCAAGATAAGACGACAAATAAGGTCTATGCTCCAGTGAGCATGTAAGGGTTGTCTCAACGAGAGACAAATCACCGGAAGCCTGGAGCGACATTTGCGCCGAACAAACTAGTATCCTTTACCAAAACTCGAATCACCGCCAGGAGGAGGCGATGAGATTTTTTTTGCGCCTGGAGAAATTATCGCACCATTTGGGGAAACCTTCTCGACCGGCTCGCGGCTCTTAACAGGATGGGCTTTGAGATAGTCCGTGAGCGGTAGAGATTTCGGATCCTGAAGATCAAACTCCCGCAAAGGATCGATGAGAGTCTCGGCGCTCCCGTTAATCGCAGTCTGAGCGCGGTGCTGAACCGCGATGTAAGTGGCGCGGTCTTTGTCACTTTGCTCTTCGATCTTCGCCTGTTCCGCGTTCCAGCGGTCCTCGAGAACTTCCTCGCGCTCACCCCTCGGACGGGTGTTGCGAATCTCAACATACTGCTCGCGCTCTTTCTCTTCGCGCATCGAATCTGAATTTACTTTTTCGTGATACTGATCAACTTCTTTGGCTTCTGTTTGATGACCCGCTCGGCGCTCTTTTTCGAGTCGATGAAAATCTTCGGCGCGCGCCTTTGCATCGTTGAGTTGACGGCGATACATTTCTTCATTGTTGGCTGCAACAACAACAACGGCGAAGCTTTGGCTCGCAGCACCAATCACGCAGAGTAGTCCTGTTAAAATTGCTCCGTAGAATCTCATGAGGTTCTTTTCGGTGAACTGCGTCTCTGGCCAAAGGGAAATGACTCGATTTTTTCGAGAAATTTGACCCCGGAGCTCTTTCGCGGCAGATTGGTCCAGAGGATTTCAAAACCGGAATCATCGACCTCAACCAAAGGCTATCCATGGAATTTCTTTTTCAGATCGGACTCTTCGCTTCAAAGACGATCTTAGTCGCCGGCGGGATGATCGTCGTGCTCGGAGCTATCTTCTTTTTCGCGGCTCGTTCGAAGGAACGTTCGCAAATTTCAATCGAAAAGCTCAATGACTACTACGATGACCTCAAGGCCCTGTTGCAAATGGAACTCTTGAATAAGAAAGAGCTGAAGGAATTCACGAAAAAAGAGAAAAAAGCCCGCAAGGATCCTGAACCGAAATCAAAACGCGCCTTCGTTATTGATTTTGACGGTGACATCAAGGCCAGCGAAGTCGAAAATCTTCGCGAAGAAGTCACTGCCATCTTGGCGGCCGCAAAATCAACCGACGAAGTGATCGTGCGCCTTGAGAGCCCGGGAGGAATCGTGACGGCCTACGGCCTCGCCGCCTCGCAACTCGTACGCCTGCGTAATGGTAAACTAAAACTTACTATTTGCGTCGACAAAGTCGCTGCTAGTGGTGGGTATATGATGGCCTGCGTGGGCGATCAAATCCTTGCCGCACCCTTCGCAGTTGTTGGATCGATTGGCGTTGTGGCGCAAGTTCCGAACGTGCATCGACTTTTGAAAAAACACGATGTTGATTTCCGCGAAGTTACGGCGGGCGAATACAAACGCACTGTGAGTATCATGGGAGAGATCACCGAAAAAGGGCTTGAGAAGTTTCGCGAACAACTCGAAGACACCCACGTGCTTTTTAAAAATCACGTGGCTCACTACCGCCCGAATCTGGAGATCTCAAAGGTTGCAACTGGCGAACACTGGTACGGAACGCAAGCGATCGAAATGGGATTGGTCGATAAAATTCAGACAAGCGATGATTACTTGTACGGTCTCCACGAGACGACGGACCTCATTCAAATCCGCTACGTCACCCGTAAAAAGCTCTCCGAGCGTGTGAGTGAAAGTTTTAGTGCGGCAGTCCACAGCTTTGTATTGAAAATCTGGAAAGATACGCAGAGCGCACGCTTCGGGATGTGATTCCCGGGCTCTTCAAAAAATTCGACCACTCATGCGATCAGATCGTCACAACTCGTGGCAATCTTTCGCACTCCTCTTGGCATCTCAAAGATTCGTTACCGCAGGCGTAGTTGCCGGTGCAAAAATCTCTTCAAGCGCGGAGAGTCCCGCGCGGAGGAGCTCATGAAACAAAGTCAAACCGATTGCCAGCAAGTCCTAAGCACTGTTCTTTTTGCTTTCTTCGTAAATGCTCCTCTCATTGTGATCTCGATCTTTTTAGTTTCTTGGGCACACGCTGGCGAAGTGGTCCCACCCGTGGTGAATTTCTCAGCCTTCGAGAGTCCTAGTTTTCATATTCTTCCTTGCGATAGCTGTCGCGCCGATTATTCGAAAATGGTTTTCGACAACGCTCAAGTTTCCAGTGCGTTGGCCAACGCCATCGACACTTTCTCTCCTTCAAACGGCCAGCAAAAAAGTAGCGCTTTAGAATGGACCGCGTCAGGTGCTCTGGTTCGTCCCAATGATCCCAGTTGCGACGCCCAACAACTCGAAGAGCAAATGCTTTCATCACGCGGAGAAACACGAATGGAAGCTCAACAACTTGCGGCCTTCATCCAACGGTGTGGTGATCACGTCTCGCGCAACGGCTACTCATCTCTTTGGGGCTTGGTTAAAATTCTCAACGTTCGTTATGCCCTTTGCGAAAACCCGCTGATTCGCAAAGTTGTCATGCAGCTTCCCGACAAAACGGTGCTTCGAGGATTCTTAGCGATGAAATCTGGTAGCGAAAAACGCCCGCTCGTCATATTTCGCTGCGGCATTTTCTGTAGTTCTGGCGATGCTAGCGACCGTGTCATGCTGATGCATCTATTCGATGAAGGCCCTTATAACGTTCTCACTGTTGCCAACATGACTGGCTCCGATTTTATTCGCGACAACGGCTATATCGGGATGGGTGGGCTTGATGAAGGCCGTCAGCTCATCGAACTCGGTCGAGTGATTAGACAGTCAAACCTCAATGCGTACATTTCGAGCATGCACATCGTCGGCATCTCTCTTGGCGGCCAGGGCATTTATTATGCCGCTCAAATGAATGATGCCGACGTCGAAGCGGACGGCAAGCCACTCTTCGCTAGTGCCTTCGCAATATCTTCGGTTGTTGATTTGCAAACGAGCGTTCACGATCTTTTCACTAATCCAATCAAAGGCCGCTTCGCGAGATGGTTGTTCTTCAACGAGATCTCCGAAGTAGGAACTCTCCTTCCGGCGCTCGGCCGTATCTTCAATAACCCAAAGCTTGCCCCTACGGAAATTCCGCCCCTCGTGGCACAACAGGCCTACGAGCACTATTCGATGCTTACCCCGAATTGGCTTTTAAAGCCCTTCCAGGCCACTCGCTTCTACGATCTCAACGCCTACTGGAGCGCGAACGATTTTATCGTGCACAATAAATTGCCAATCAAAACGCCGCTGCTGTCAATAGCGGCGGACGATGATGTGGTGGTTGATTCATCTCACAACTCCGCTCGACTTATCGACCGATCGGGAAATGAGACAAGCAGCAATTTCGCGGCTGTTACCATTCCGCGCGGAAGTCATGGGGCTTTTGGTATGGTTTATGGTTGGGATATCTCAGGCGCAATGATTCGTAGTCATATCAGAAATCACAGCCCAGAATTCTCAAAAACCGAAGTCACGGGCTACTCACCTTTTCCGAGCTCTCGCATCAGCCGCTGGAGTCGACTCTTTCGAGATTCCGAAATTCATTCGCAACAGACTTACAGTTTCACCGCAAATAAAGCCTCTATACTCGTGAGATTTCTGATCTTTTCAAAGTATCAAAACCAACAAGGCTGCCTTTATCAGAATCCTTATCTTGCGGCGCCGAACTGCTACCGTTCGGCTACGACCGAAATCCCGTTCTCGGATCTTGCGGGCCCTACACCTTGGGCTCACGTCCCGCGTAATCAAACTGAAGCAGAAGCAATGACCCGTTGGGCGAATCGAA
>JAYVND010000071.1:0-2286 GCA_043758635.1 Bdellovibrionales bacterium | reverse complement strand
CGCAAGGATGCCCATGCACCGCAATTTCGAGGCACTCGTTCATATAGTCAACGACTCGTGCCCGCAATTTCTATGACTCAGCCCCTTCATCTTTGCGTGTGTCGCAAGCACGCGATCCAGTATAAAATTCGAAATGGGTTGATCGTTTTTGCGGAAGGCGTGATCTTCTGGGGCGATCACATGAACGCGTCGCGCTGAGATCGAAATCAACTCGCGCAGCATGAACGATGACGATGGGAAACCATTCGGCAAAACTATCGTCCACCAAAATTTTTCGCTGGCCTCTCGCTAGAAACCTCGAGGCAGCCGAATTTTTTCGGTTCTCGATCGATAGCACTTTCGATTTACGCCTGATCGTCGAGCGCATCAAAAGCATCCATTGTGAGTGCTGAGTACACGTGCGCGGCTCCCGCATTGACCGCAAGCCCGTCTTTGCGGCCTTGGAGTGAGGCTCGATTTTTAGTATTTGAAAAATTCAGAAAATTATCTCAATCTTTTGATCATGATTTCGAATCGCTCCAAATTGAATCATCAGCCCTCCCGTCATGCCGCGACCATTCTCTTCTGCGATATACGCGGTTTTTCGCAACTCTTCGATGAGCGCGATCCAATGGAGGCGCTGAAATTCGCGAACGTCGTTTTAGGCGAACTTGGAAGCGTTGTCGAAGCAAGTGGAGGCGTCATTGATAAGTTCACGGGTGATGGCTTCTTAGCTCACTTTGGGGTCGTAAAACTTCTAAGTCATAAGAGCAACGCCGAAGAATCTGCGGATGCCTGTTGGTGCGCCGTTCGCATTCGCGACCGTTTACGGACGCTCAATCTTGAAAGACACATTGAGCATCAGCCAACTGTGGAAGTTGGTATCGGGATACATTTTGGCATGATCGCTTCTGGCGTAATTTCGACTCTATCAAAATCAGAGCTCACGATTCTTGGCAGCAACGTAAATATTGCATCAAGAATCGAAAGCCTCACGAAGGAGTTTAGCGTAGACTGTCTAGTTTCTGAAAGTGTCTTCGAGCTCTGCAAAGATACATTTGATTTTCAGAAAATGCCTCTTAGAATCTTGAGAGGAATTAGCTCCTCGCATTCTACGTACTGGTTACTGCCCACAAACTTATTTCTCGAATCTTGACGATTCGCCGGAGCAATGGCGTGCTTAAAAATGGCTGTCTAACTGTAGAATCTTTAGGAAAGTTGGAGAAATATACGGATCTTATCGAATGTGAGTGCCCTGCGCACTTGATGGCGATTCTGGACAAGGTGCGAGCATTTGATGCGTACACGACCGAGTGTATTACGAAGTTTCCCAATGATGCGAAAACGCACAAATGGTTACAAACAGCGGCTCGCAACGTAGATGCGCTCCTCTCTTCGACAATTCTTCAGCTAGCGCGAATGGAAGGATTCGTTGACGAACAAAATGAGTTTGTTCCGCGGCAGAATGTACGGCGCAATTCGGTAGTTTGAAAAACGGAAATGGTGCGGTTTATGACAACGATTGCCTGACTCGAGTCGCAGATATACGGAATGATGTAGGGCAGTTCTAAATGTTCAGAAAAGCGCCGGCGGCTCCTAGCATTTTGAGCACCGGAAGAGTTTGCTTTCGATTTTTCTCATTGAAGTATCCGGCGAGTCAACATGTTTTGCCGGCATTGAGATCCTTGATCAGACTCAATAGGCTTTTCGAATGCGAAAAATAAATTCCGCTGTCAGCGATTGAAAAATGAAATTTAGGTTGGGCGAGTGTCGCGTCCTCATCAAGTGTCCAAAAGATCTTTCTGTCTCGGAGGCGAATGCATTTTCCCAAGCGAAAAGTGTCGTCGGGAATTGCTTGAGTTTTTAAACTGCTCTTGGCAAGTCGACTCACCCAAGCCTTACGAAACGAAGTCTCGAGTTGGGTATGTGTCAGACTTTTCAAAGCTGAGATCGACTTATGAAATACCTCAGGAAGCTTTTGGATTTGGCCTTTTGAATTCGTCTTAGAATCCATAAGATTCTCTTTTACCACGCCAGATCGAAGTTCAATAGCGAGCTTAGGATCTAGGCTCTTTAAAAGAAGATCGATGAGTGTCTCGGTGACGAGTTCGCTTGTGGGGCGATCAATCCAGACTCCTAAACTCCACGTGGCGCTAAATGATCCGTCCGACTCTGCAATATGCCAAGAAGTAGACGGCCAGTAAATCATATCTCGTGAAGATGCCGTGAGTATTTGAGAATGCTTTTTATGCTTGTTGTATTTGAAACTCTGTTCGAGCTCTGGATTTTTGGCAACGTAAGCTGAGC
>JAYVND010000070.1:0-7257 GCA_043758635.1 Bdellovibrionales bacterium | reverse complement strand
TTTGCGCATCGCCAATCACCAAGTCTTCATCCAGATCCGTAATTGAAAGCTTGAGCGAAATTCCTTTTTGCTGAGCCATTCGCTCCACTAGATTCAGCGCACGCATGACGGGGTCGACTGCCTTGAACTGCACACGTTCGACTTCGATCTTGCCGTCTTCAAGGCGAGCGAGCTCAAGAACGTCATTGATGATTCTCAGTAAAGAGTTTCCACCGCTCATCAATACACCTAATAGTTTGCGTTGGTCTGAACTTAGATCGGTTTCCCAGAGCGCTTCTGCCATTCCGATGACTGCGTTCATCGGCGTGCGAAGTTCATGACTCATGTTGGAAATAAAATCGCTCTGTGCGTGGCTCGCTTGAAGCGACTTCTGCCGAGCATCGATCAAGTCGGCTCGAAGTTGAGCGACAGCTTCGTCATTCGCATTCGAAGATGAATTCGGAGACGCAGATTGAGGTCCCGGCGAATCAGGTGACAGGACTGAAAAGGAAGCTGGCGTCGCGCGAAGTCCAAGCGAAATATTCTCAGTACTTGGTCGAATCATAAATGCGCTCTCCAGTTCAGCAGAGTTCCCGAGGCTTGATTTGGGCGCTGACTTCGAGTCAACAAACTCTTCGAATTCAATCAGCCAGATCTTTCCTCGAGATCTACCGGCGAGTGGCAAAATTAGCCAGTGATAATCTGATTTGTTGCGTTAGATGCAAAAGGTGTCTCTCGCGAGTGCTATAACGACAGGGAAGGAGAAAGAGATTGAGAATAAGAAGGCGGGACGAGAATGAATGAATTGGGACAAGTTTTCCAGGTATGAGCACTCAGAGTGCTGCCACGAGCGGACAAGATCCTGCCGAGGTGAGCTTTTTGAAAGATTTTCTAGCTAACCGAATGAGTCATTCATTGCGGAATCCAAACCGGAGCTTGATCAATCTGGCGATCGGCCGAGCCGTCTATACAAGTCCAAGCAGCGTTGGATTGAAATCTGGCGCGCCTGGGCTTTTAATTGCGCGCACCATGTGCACGGCAGGCGACTGAATTGTTAAACTTGGTTCGGCCAATAGCATTTTCTTTAGATCCTCGCACCAGCTAAGCGAAATGGTTGAGTCTCTCAGAATGAGAGTGCTCGAGCTGGACTCGATATTCCATTGCTCTTCAAAACTTGCGTGCCCAAGCACTTCCATTTTATCGCCAGCGCTCGCAATTACCATGAGGCGGCGAAGCCAACTGCGAGAGTCCAATGCGACTTCTTCGATGTCGATGATCTTCGGAACATGGTGAAGCGGATCTTCGTTTCGAAACCAAAAGAGAGTTTTTAAATTGGATTCAGCTTCGCCCGGTGCCAGCCAAAACGCCTCAGCGACTGGATTTTTCGAGACGGCACCAAGAAGATGCGGGTCTAAAAAGCGATGGTTTTCTAAGACCTTGCTCGGATCATTTTTGGCAAACGAGATTTTCGCACGAATCGGAAAGTTCAGAATTTTCGCTGTGCTCATTTGAACTCCTGCTGGGGTTGAAAAGAGCATCGGGTTCAATATTGGAAAAAACAAATCAGCGTTCTGTCAGCGAAACCCTAGGTTTGTGTTAAGAAAGGATTTTGCTTGATCATACGAACAGCAAGGGACGGGAGATCTCGCGACATGCAACATGCAACATGCAACATGCGAAAAAATAACGAGAAATAATGAGTTAAGCAAATCGCTGAAAGAGCGTTATCTTTTTAAACTCGATCTTTTTCGAGTCGAACATTGAGCTTTCTAATGTTCTGGTTCAGTTTTCCCTGCAAGCTTGAGAGCTTCGACATCTCAAGTTTTGAGCGCGAGGTTTTCGGAAACTTTGAAATATGCTCGGTGACCATCTCCGAAAGTGCGATGCCCGCATCGCGGAGAACCACAAGATCTGAGCCATCGGCCGTTTGTAACCGTTCTTCAAAACTCGCGTTAAATCGCACGAGCAAACCAAACGGATCTTCCACAACATACCTCCTTGCCATTTCGTAGGCCGAAGCTCGAAGGTACGAGCTATGCGAAGCAAGAGCTTTTGGATTTTGTCACGGTTTGGTGGAGCTTAGATGATAATCGTCTTCGAATCGAAATAATTTCGGTAACGCCAGCTGCAGCTCTCTAGTCGCGCACGCATTTTTGTCTCAGTTTCCGCCGAACGTTGGGCACAGTCTTAGTTTTCGCCCAACGTTGGGCGCAGTTTCAGATTAAGTGACAAATTCCGTTTCAGTCAAAAATTCATTCGCTTTTACATTGAATTCTCTAGAAGCATTCGTGCGACGGACTTGGCATTTTGAATTGCAAGTGCGCTTCCCGTTGTTTGACCTATCACGGTTGCGCCTTGAAAAATCGTTCTTAGCTGGCAGGAGGTTTTGCGAACATTCTTCACCTTGCACTCACGGCAAAGCGCAACACAAAGATTTTCGAAACGTGTAAACTGCAACGCACACGCCGCCTCAATCCCGGGGCCTTTTTGAGAGTATTCAATTTTTGCGTTGATTGCAAAACAGCCGTACAAGTGGCCGCTTTCGACAAGATCCTCGAGCCAATCGAAGACCGAGAGTGCCTTTTCAATCGCTGTTTTGGATTTCGATTCTAAAATAAAAGCGTCAAGACTTCGACTGAGCTGAGCTCCGTAGTGATCAATCGTTGCTTCGATCAAATCTTCCTTTGATTCGAAATATTTATACAAGGTGCGCTTCGATATGCCGGTACCTGCGAGAACTTGATCCACTCCTGCCGCGTGAAAACCTTCTCTATAAAAGACCTTATAAGCCTCGCGAATGATCTCGTCACGTTTACCGGGCGAAACGAGAACGCTCGCTTGAGTCTTCGGATTTGCTCTAGCGTGAAGTCTAGCCGCGCTACGAGATGCGGTATCTTTGCTGTGACTTGGAGCGGTTGTGCGGTGTTTACCCATATTGAGATTGTATCGAAAATCTTAGACACTGTAAACCGATGAGTTTACCTTTGAACTGTCAAGTACACCGATCAGTTTACTTAGGTTACGAAATTCAATCGTAAGAAAGAAGGCGTTTCATGGCAACTCTCGATTTGAACAAAGGCAAAGCAATGGTCACTGGTGCATCGGCAGGAATTGGTGCCATTTATGCGGATCGACTGGCGCGCCGAGGCTACGATTTGATTTTGGTGGCTCGTGATGTGTCTCGGCTTGAAACTCTTGCGACTCAACTTGCTAAAGAAACGGGCCGAAAAATGCAAGTGGTGGGAGCCGATCTTACAAAAAAAGAAGATCTCACAAAGATCGAAAATATTTTAAAGAGCGATCAGAACATCACACTTCTGCTGAACAACGCCGGAATCGCAATCGAAAATAAATTTTCGGATTCAACTGGTGATGAGCTCCAACGCTTGATTGATCTCAATGTGACGGCGCTTACAAGACTCTCAAATGCGGTTGCACCGGCATTCATCTCGAGAAAATCAGGAACATTGATCAATGTTGGATCAGTGGTGGCTTTCATGACGGGGCAATTCAATGCAGTCTACGGAGCTTCGAAATCTTACGTTTTGTTTCTCACCCAGGGCCTTCACGCCGAGCTCGCGCCGCACGGAATTCAAGTTCAGGCGGTGCTGCCGGGTGCGACTCGTACCGAAATTTGGGAGCGCTCGGGAATGGATTTAAATCAGATGCCGTCAGAGATGATCATGTCGGCAGATGATTTGGTTGATGCTTCACTCGCGGGCCTCGACCAAAAGGAGCTTGTCACGATTCCTTCGCTCTCGGATACAGGCGACTGGGATAATTTTGAGAAGGCTCGCATTGCACTCTTGCCAAATCTTTCTCATAAAGAATCGGCTGCACGCTACCGCTGAATTATGAGAGGAGCGAGATTCAAATTTCACCGCAATTCTTGCGATACCGCTAGTATCATCTCTGTTCACTGGCCAATATTTTACGAAGCAGTCAACGAGTGGAGAGATCAAGTGTAGGCTTGAGCTTTGTAACACACACCTCAACTAAGGATTTTCACTCATGCAAAAATTTACGACGTCTTACCAATATCACTGCGGTGCAAAGCAAAAAAACCGGATGGTTTTAGCTCCGATGACCAACAGCCAAAGTCATGAGGATGGGACATTGAGCGCGGCCGAACTTCACTGGCTCGAACTCCGAGCGAGGGGTGGATTCGGGATGCTCATCTCGGCCGCAAGTCACGTGCAAGCTGATGCGAAAGCCTGGGTAGGTCAAATGGCTTGCTTCGCAGACACGCATATTGAAGGACTTAAGCAACTTGCGGCCATCGGAAAAAATAACAATGCGCTCACCGTGCTTCAGATTTTCCATGGCGGCGTAAGGTCTCCAAGAAGCCTGACTGGTGTACAGCCCACGGCACCGAGTGCAGTGACCCTCGACTTTCCAGGTTTTGAGATTCCGCGCGCGCTCGAAGACGGTGAAATCAATCAGATCATTCAAAATTTTGTGGCAGCTGCTTTGCGCGCCCAAAAAGCAGGGCTCTCGGGAGTCGAAGTGCATGCGGCCAATGGATATTTATTTACTCAATTTTTAAGCCAAATCAATAACCAGCGCACCGATAAATGGGGAGGTGCGCTCCAAAACCGCGCTCGCTTCTTAATCGAGACGGTGACCGCTCTTAAAAAAGCACTCCCAAAAGACTTCATTGTCGGCGTGAGACTTTTGCCCGAAGATTCCGCCGCGCAAAAAGGTTTCGACATCGATGAGACTAAGCAAGTGATTGAGTGGTTGGTGAAGCTCGAAGTCGATTACGTGCACATCTCGGCAAGCGACATGGCAACTACGTCTTGGAAATATCCAGAGAGCAAAGAGACAAACATTCACCGTTTGAAATCGGTAATACCTGCAAGTGTTGCGTTGACGATGTGCGGGGGCGTCAAAGATTCGGCGCAAGCTGAATTTGCTTTGAGCGAAGGCGCAGACGCGGTTGCATTAGGCAAAATTGCAATCAGCACTCCCGACTGGCCGCTTCGCGCGGTGGACCCAGACTTTCATCCGAAACCATTTCCGATGACCGAGGATGAGGCCAGAAAAGCTGGGATCGCGCCACCGTTTATGGCTATGCTCAGAGGCTACAGGCTCGTGCAGTGAAAACAAAGTGCATGGGTTAACGGCGGAGGTGAGTTGTGGGGTACACAGTTGTTTATGAGACGCGAGAGGGCATCACGCTCACCCGAGATTTTCGTACCTACGATGAAGCTCAGCGCTTCATCGCGGTTCAGAATTCGAAAGGGCTCAAGGCCTCGATCAAATAGTAAATGCAGGACGCCGCCAGATTGTCGGCATGTTGTCGGTCGATTTTCAGTCGATTGATTTGGATGAGTCGACTGGTTGTCAGAGTTTAGTAGGACCGGCGCCAGTGATACTTTGACCGGGCGCCAATCCGGGTGCTAACGTGACTTGTTAGGATAGTTTCTCTTGTGGGGGCGTAATGGCTTCGACGTGGGTACTAACGGTTGAGGAGCATGTCGGGGCGTATGAGGACCTCGTTAAAAACATACACATTGTAGTCGGCAACGATTACGCACTTGCAGCCTAACTTAGGTTAACTGCTTTCGGTCCTCACGCGGTTGCGGTGGGGGTAGCCGGAATAACAATAGCGACCTCGGTGGCCCACTGTTTTCTTCAGGGTGTGTCGCTTAAATAACTGGGGGAGGGGTTGGCAGCAGTTTGTCGCTGGACGTCTGCCGATCGCCTATAAAACAGTGACTAAACGTGTAGCCCGCCTCAACACGAAAGACTTACGGACGGGGGTTCAATTCCCCCCGCCTCCACCATTTTCCCCACAGGGGAAACCAGAATCGTAATTTGGTTTCCTCAAATTTCCCTAAAGTTCAAAAAACGTTAATTAATTCAAGTAAATGCAGGGATTCAATTGGCTTCGACTTCACGAAAGTTCCTAGAGTTTCCGTACCAAGGTTGGACACATTGGTTGGACGTCCCTATGGACACACTATACGCTTAGTAAGCGTTTAGTGATATGCTTAGTAGATCGAGGTGCATAAATGAGAAAAGATACACGGACTTCGCGAGTGATAATGACCTCAGAAGCCAAAGTTTTACGACGGTTGAGAACCCGCCACGGACTCTCTATGAGAACTGCGGGTCAGCGACTAGGTTATTCTAGTAGTTATCTTAGCCAGATCGAAAACGGTCGGGAGAACGTCCCCACAGGCGAACGACTTCAAAAGTTTCTAAAAATTTATGGCGGGATTACGGAAAAGTATTTCAAACAACTTTGCAAGGAGTGGAAGGACGAGTCCACTGAGTTGGATAGGCTTGTGGAATTGGTCAAGAAGCTGCCTCAGGCAAAACTCAATACGCTTCTGGCGCTAGCAGAACAAATGGCAGCAGGCAAAATTTAAGTTTCTTTGAAGATCTGCAAAATGTCGGCTGAGGTCTTAGAAGATAATTCAGAAGCCAGGGCGTCGGTTGCCCCATCTAAGTCAGAGCCAACGAACCTTACATATCTCTGGGTGGTTTTTAGATCAGCATGTCCAACCATTGCCTGAACAACATGAACTGGAATTCGCTTAAGAAGTAGATGTGTGATGAATGAAGCTCTTAACGAATGAAAGTTGGTCTGCCGAATTCCTAATTCTTTTTGAAATGTTCTTAAAATGTCCGCCGCATTGCCACGTTTCCAATCCGTTAATTGAGGAAGCACGTATTCAGCGTCTGATCCTGTTAATTTTAGCTCGCGCAGAAACGCAGCAAGCGTTGAATTCATTGGGACAGTTCTCGACTTCCTACTTTTCGTTGGTCCAATTTTTTTAAGTTTAGAGCAGTATGATTTATTAATACTTACGCGATTAGTTGTGAAATCAATATCAGTCCATTTCAGAGCTAAACCCTCGCCGCTACGCAAGCCGAGATTGTAGATGACTGCCCAAATGGAATGCCAAGGATGATTGAAGCTTCGAGCCTTGTCCAAAAGTACATGAATTTCTGATTGGTTCATGGCAATTAGTTCTTTCTCTGCACCTTTGCTGTAAGAAAGATCGGCACACGGATTTGCTCCAAGATTGCCGAAATGAATCTGCCGCTTGAACACATCTTTTATGTACCCGAGGAGCTTTCGCTTAGACTCCATTGCTTCGTCGTCATAGGCACTTTCAATCAAACTTTCGATTTCGACTGTACGGAAGCTATCTATTGGGCGACTCATCGGCCGCGTCCCAATCTTGGTGGGAATTCAAAAAGCGAGAACTCGCTCATGGGTGACGGTTTAGTAGTTTGATCTATGCAGCTTCGTCAAGTAACAGC
>JAYVND010000069.1:0-2296 GCA_043758635.1 Bdellovibrionales bacterium | reverse complement strand
TCATGAGTTTTAAATAAAATTTGTTTGTGAAAACAAACGTTTGAAAATAAAAGACCCACGGCCTAGAGAAAAATCGGAGTCAATCTTTCAGCGGAGTTTTTGAGGAGTATTGAAATAGTGAGTCAACCTAAAGTATTCGAATTCGCAAAAGAGATCGGAATGGAGACGCTGGCTCTCATGGATAAAATCCGTGAGTGGAAGCTTCCCGTCCGTAGTCACATGGCGGAACTCGACCCCGGCACAATGGAAATGATCAAGGCGCGTCTCTCAGAGACGAGCGCTTCGGCGGATTCTGCAAAAGCCAAAAAGAAAGTCGCAAAAAAAGCGACACCAAAAGCAACGACACCAAAAGTATCGAGCTCCGCTCCGCCAGCTTCAGCTGGCGCCAAAAAAGCGACAGCTCGGCCAAAAGTGGCGACACCCCCAGTGGTTGCGGCCGCTGCGGCTCTTGACCCTAAAAAGATTGTCGTCAAACGTGCGGTCGCAAAAGTGGTTGTTCGTCGCAAAGCAGACGAGGAGCACGAGGATGCGCAATCGGCTGATCACGCACACGCACCTGATGATGTTGACAGCTCTCACGAGCACGAAGCAGCGCACTCGGTGCAGGCGACGCATGATCAGCATGTTCAACATGAAGAAGTTGGACATGCTCCTGAGCACGAACCCATGGCTCTGGCTGTTGCGGCAAAAGCTGCGGTGGTGAAAGTAGCAACTGCAGTTGTAGCAGAAGTGGTACATGCAGCCGCACATGTTGCGGCCGCGGTTGCTGCTGTGACTCAAGCGTCAGACGTTGCGGCAAAAGCTGAATCTAAAGCATCGCCAGCGACAACAGCTGCGCCAGCCTCTGCCTCGATCGCACCGGCCGCAGTTGCAGCTCACGCAGCGGTTTCTGTTGATGCGTCTGATACCGCAGCAACAACATCGGCACCAGTTTCTTCGAACCCGGCATTGGGTCCCGCTCCAGCTGGAGACGTGGCTCATGCTCCTGCGCGCAAGCGCGAGGTCGTCATGACAAATCAAGGGCCCGTCAGCGGAGTCCGTTCTGAACCTCCACGCCGAAACATTGTCGGTCGTATGGATCTTTCTCGTGTCCAAGCTCCTGCCGGCAGCGGCCCCGTTTCTCGTCCGGGTGGACCTAGCCCAATTGGAGCTCCAGGCGCGGGCAACTTCTCTCGACCAGGTCAACCGTTCTCGCGCCCGGGCGGACCGAGTGCGGGACCTGGCGGTCCAGGTGGACCTATTTCTCGTCCGGGACAACCTTACTCGCGTCCGGGCGGACCGGGTGGACCAGGCGCCGGTGGACCAGGTGGATTCTCGCGTCCGGGCGGACCGGGAATGGCCTCGGGCTCACGCCCAGGCGGTTTGAGAACTGGATTTGTTTCGCAAGCTCCAGTTGCGCCTCCGACGGATGATGCTGGGCGCCAGCGTTTTGATGAACGCAAACGTGCGCCGGCTCGAGGTGGCGGACCTGGAACAGGCGCGGGTGCAGCAGGTGCGCGCGGTGGAGACGGTAAAGAAGAAGTGATCGTTAACTTCTCGTCGACCGAATTCCGTAAGCGCGAGATGGTTTTCCAACCTAAAAAGAAAAAAGCATTTCTCGGCCGCGAGTCGATGCACACTCAGTTGACGACGGCCAAGGCTTCTAAACGAGTCGTGAAAGTCGATCAAAAAATGAAGCTCGCAGACCTCGCCAACGAGATGGGTGTCAAAGCCGCTCAGTTGACGAAGGTTCTTGTGAAGCAAGGTGTAATGGCGACGATGTTCACGGAGCTCGACTTCGATACGATCGCTTTGATCGCGCCCGAATTCGGTTTTGAAGCCTTGAATGTTCACCGCACGGTAGAAGAGATGATCACCGAGCATTCTTTCAACCACGAAGAAGAGGGAGTTATCCCTCGTTCGCCGGTTGTGACAATCATGGGTCACGTCGATCACGGTAAAACTTCACTCCTCGATGCAATTCGCAAAGCGCGAGTGGCTGCTGGCGAAGCTGGCGGGATCACTCAGCACATCGGTGCTTACCAAGTCACGACCGATAGCGGTCACTTGGTGACATTCATCGATACTCCGGGTCACGAAGCCTTCACGGCGATGCGAGCTCGTGGTGCGAACGCAACTGATATTGCAATCATCGTGGTTGCAGCAGACGACGGTGTGATGCCGCAAACGATCGAGGCCGTGAGCCATGCAAAAGCGGCTGGCGTCCCGATTATTGTAGCAGTCAATAAGATGGATAAAGCGGGTGCGAACCCAGATCGCGTTAAACAACAGCTCACCGAGCAGCAGTTGGTGCCGG
>JAYVND010000068.1:0-2297 GCA_043758635.1 Bdellovibrionales bacterium | reverse complement strand
ATGCAATCCTATCATACTCTCGTGTCATCAGAATGAATTGAGAACGCGACGCTAAACCTGTGTTAGCCCACTGCGGCGGAGACCGAATGAAAGTGTCGTTCCAGCTTCCAAAGCTAAACTTCTCGATTTTGGTGCCTAGTTCGACGTCAAAATCGGCTGTCAGAAGTACGCGCCGAAGTCTTCTTACGGCTTTCTTTTTCGTTGCGATGGTCGCACATTTGCCCACCGCTTTCGCCTACCACACCGATGAGCACGAGCTCATCACTCGCGAAGCGGTCCAAGAAATTAACGTGTGCTTTCCGGGGTTGATCTCCGAGCCACTCACAGCGCTGCTGGTTCACTCTAATCTCATGGAAGATTTCAATATCTTCAACAAAGAGATTTGGTATTCGCACTATTACAATCCACTCAAAAATCTTAAGATGCGCCGCTACGACTCCGCCTACCGAATCAACGGCCTCGCGAGCGATATCGCAGGCCTCCGCTCGCGAGCCTTTGACAATCCAAAGCTGATTCGACGGCTGGGTCATTTGATCCATCATCTTCAGGATGCCACCGTTCCACCTCATGTGGTGCCGGTGCAACATTCAACCGTCGATGGATTTGAGAATTTTCAGATCCGCGAGCCGCTCAATTCCGGTTTAGACTGCCGCAATATCGCCGACGCCCGCAGCACCGACTACGAGATGCTCTTGCGCGATACTGCAGTTAGCACATTGAACGCGGTCGATGCCATCCACTGGGATGTTGCAGTTGAAACTAAACTGATTTCATTTCCTCTCTTCAGCCTCGATTCTACAGCTTTCTGGGTGCCAGATGCGCGAGACGGATTTGGCAGTTACGGATATTTGGGAAACGCCTTTGGGTCTTCTCATTTCGTAAAAGACGGGGCTACTTACTACGTCCCGAGTTTTTTTTATCGAGCCTTTAAGCAAAGGCAGATGTCCCTAGCCGTAATTACAACGGCTCGCGCCCTTATCGGCGCACTCCTCGCACAGCCTCGCGCTCTCGAGGTTGAGCCGACCGGTTGCGATCATGAATCTCTTAGCGACGAAAATTAACTTTGGCGATCGAGAGAACAGCGCTCGTGAACAGCGCGCAAATTGGATTCCGATCGAATACTTTACAAAATCGCAGTTTAATTTTTCGTATAAGTATCAAGCATTGAGGATTACCCTCGACCTGAAGTGACAGGGCGCCGGCAATTTTCGTCAACGCAGCTGGCACCCAATTTGTAGCTTTTAGGAGCTTTCAACCAATTTGCAATTTACGCCTCGTCACAATCGATGAGTTCGAATCGCATTCAAAGTGAAGTGAGGAAGTCAAATGCTCGGTCCTTCGATTCAGCGGTCATCGCGTTTTTCGTTGAACAGTTGGGCTGCACTCATTATTTTCGCGGCGATCATTTCGCAAAGCGCACTCGTTCAGGCCCAGAGCTCACTTCAGTGTCGCGCGATTTTTGCCGGCGAAAGCTCGAGTGCTTTGCGACCCGACCTCGCGATTTATGAATCTGGTCGCGACCTCACGCTCGGCAACGCACGGGCGCTTCTGGATTTCAAACACGGTTGGCAGGTCACGCAACGAGATTTTCAAGGCAACGCAATTGCGGCCCGTCTTCAGATATTGGTCGACAATCCTAGTTTAGATCAAAAGATTCAGGTGATCGGTCCATTTAACAATTGGGGGCAAAATCTTCGCGCGGGTGACACCCTTCGCCCTAATCCGCAAAACCCAGAGCTGTTCGCATCACAAATTGCGGGCCTTCGGCACGGGATGCCCTATCGACTTTTGGTCAATGGCCATCAAGCTCTAGACCCAACCGCACGCTTTTTCACTTCGCCCGAATACTTGCAAAGGCTCGGGGCGGCCGCGACCGGCGATTATCTGAATTCAATCTTTTGGGATCAAGAGCATCCAGGTGCGTACCGACTGAAAACTTCCAATATCGACCTCCGAGATAAACCCGTTTTGATTACTGAAATTGAGGCCAATACCCTTGTTGCCAAGTGGAGCGACTCGTCGGGACAAAAGGGGCCACGCCTCAAGGCCGAGACTTACCGCTTCATTGCCGAATCTGGCGTGATCGATTTTTTACGTGACTCGGGCATTAATACCATTGAGATGCTTCCATTTAATCAAAGCATGGATGGCGATGCATGGAATTTGCGCTACCAAATTTACGGGCTCTTTGCGCCGGACTCGCGCTATGGAACTCCAGATGAGTTCCGCATGATGATCGATGCCTTCCACCGAAGTGGAATCTCGGTTGTGATGGATTCGGTGATCAGTCATTTTCC
>JAYVND010000067.1:0-7290 GCA_043758635.1 Bdellovibrionales bacterium | reverse complement strand
CTTGCTGTCGAACTTGCTCGAATCGGTAGAGCCGGGCGGGCGGATCAAGATTTCAACGCGCCCTCGCATGGGTTACGCAGAGATTCAAATCTCGGATGACGGAAAAGGTTGGGATGAAGCCTCCGTCGCTTTTTTTAACTCGCCGATGTCGGAATCAGCTGATCTTCTTTTCTCGCACTCAGAAAATCCTGCTCCACGCCTGGGGGTCGCCCTGGCGCAGTCGATCATTCGTCTTCACGACGGTGTGGTGAGAGTGAGCACAGAAACAGGTGTCGGCGCCACGATCGTCGTCGAACTCCCGTTTGCTTAATTTGCGTGCGCTCGCAGGTCAAAATACCTTCTGAAACTCTTGGTTTGTCGCTAACGCTGGGTCTATACTTTTGCACGTTGACCCAGAAACGACACTCGAAGGAGAGAAAATGTCTGAAATCACAGCTTGTCTCGCACGTGAAATTCTCGATAGCCGCGGAAATCCGACAGTTGAAGTGGATGTCTATCTTGCAGACGGTTCGATGGGCCGCGCCGCTGTTCCTTCAGGGGCATCAACAGGGGCACACGAGGCTGTTGAGCTTCGTGACGGCGAAAAACGCTACGCCGGCAAGGGTGTTCTGAAAGCTGTCGCGAACGTAAATGAAGAAATCTCTCCCGAGATTCTTGGTATGGCAGCGGGTGATCAGGTCGCGCTCGATCAATTTTTAATCGAGCTTGATGGAACGAAAAATAAAGGCAAGTTCGGCGCCAACGCAATCTTGGGTGTTTCGCTCGCAGCGGCAAAAGCTTCGGCGCATTCGGCAAATCTTCAACTCTATCGCTACATCGGGGGAATAAACGCATGTCGTTTACCTGTCCCGTTGATGAATCTGTTGAATGGTGGCGCGCATGCGGACAACGGACTCGACATCCAAGAGTTCATGATTGTTCCTTGCGTGAATGGTCGCTTCAGTGACTCACTTCGCGCGGGTGCGGAGATCTTTCACACATTGAAAAAAATCTTGAATAAGAAAGGCCTCGTATCGGCGGTCGGCGATGAGGGTGGTTTCGCACCAACTCTCGAAGGCAACCGCCAGGCGCTTGAGCTTTTAATGGAAGCGATTGACGGCGCCGGTTACAGCGCAGGCAAAGATGTTTTCTTGGCACTCGATGTCGCGGCGACAGAGCTCTACGAAGGTGGCAAATACCGTTGGGAAGGCGAACAGATCTCGTCGACAGAGCTCGGCAATATCTATTCGGATTGGTCGAATAAATTTCCGCTCGTTTCAATAGAAGATGGATTCTCAGAAGACGATTGGGATGGATGGAAAACATTTACGGCAAAAGAAGGTTCACGCCTTCAACTTGTGGGAGATGATTTATTCGTGACCAACCCAGAGCGCGTCGCTCGCGGAATCAAAGAAAAGTCGGCAAACGCTCTCCTGGTAAAGGTAAACCAAATTGGTACTCTCACTGAAACTTGCAATGCGGTTTCAATGGCCCAGCGGGCAAGCATGCGCACGATCATGTCGCATCGTTCGGGTGAGACGGAAGACACTACGATTGCTGATTTGGCAGTTGCACTTGGTTGCCAGCAGATCAAAACGGGGAGCCTTTGCCGTTCAGAGCGTATCGCAAAGTACAACCAGCTTTTGCGCATCGAAGAAGATCTCGGCAAGAGCGCCCAGTACTGGGGCTTCGAAGGCATTGGCCGCTCGAACTGATGATCGCACCTGCTTTGGTCTTAAAGGTTTTCTGTCCGAGATAAGTTCTCTCAAGATTTTGCAAAGATAGGCCCGCTGATCCGTCAGCTGGGCTTTTTCATTTCTGTTTTCGTGTGCAATTGGTCTTTTGTCCCGCGCTCTGAGCCTAGACTGAGGCTTGGCCCAGTTGTTTCCAACTACTAGTCAGATGATAATCATTGGATGATCCAAAAGTATCACGCCTGGTTTGTAGACCTTCTTTATCGCCCTGCAAGGGTCTTCTGGTTATGCCTTTGCTTGGCCGCGATCGGCGTTGTACTTGATGGTTCGGCGCTTCGTCTCTGGAGCCTCAATCGCGATTTTCGCGACCTCACGCACACAATTTCCGAAGCGCATGCGCACTCAAAAATTTTAGATTTCAAGATTCAGCAAGCGTCATCGCCCGGATTCATCGAGCGACAAGCCCGAGATCAATTCGATTTGGTCAAAGAAGGAGATCTGGTTTTTGTTTTCTCGGGAAGCGAGAAAGACTGAAACGAAACACGCGAAGGGGAGATTCGCTGTTTGCGTTTTAGCTCAATCTTCAATTCCTAATCTTCACTTCATAATCTTTTCTCATGCTCGTTGTGATCATGCGGTGTTGTTTTTTAGCTGCGTTTCAATCTCACGGCACCGCGCTCAAGTTTGTGCCCGATTTGGCCAGTCCATTTTGTGCGGACGGCGCCAATGAAACACCAATGAAACACCAATCAAATTGATGGCCAAAATCATAAAACCACTCTAGTAATGAGGTGACCGTTTTAGAGTTTGGTTTCAAGTTTGGTTTCAAGTTTGGTATGGAGGATCGGATGGAGTTTTCGGCCGTTGAAATTCGTCAGTTGCGTCATCGCCTGGGCTGGAGTTTGGCAGAGTTGGCTCGTTGTCTGAAAACAGATCTTGCAACCGTTGTTCGATGGGAAAAGGGAGCGATTCCGCCATCAAACGAGCAACGCAATCAACTCGTCAATATCATGAGCCAAGCGGAAAGTAATTCTGAGCGTGTCCAGCGTCGACCGATTGCAGAGGTCGCGATGCGCGAGCGCGGACTCTGCCAGATCCATAATTTTGATTTACCCGAAAGCGAAGATGCAGCTTGCGCAAGCGCCATCATCAAAGGTAACTGATTCATCGTGACTAAAACGAAAGCGTCAAACGAAGCGACATCGACAAAATCTGAAGCGAACTCTCAAGCGAATTCCGATTTGAATTCGAAAATCGAAACATCTGCGGGCGCGAGTTCGAAAAAAAAGCTCTACCTCGTCGACGTGAGCTCAATGTTTTTTCGAGCCTTTTACGCGATTCGCCCCTTGACGACTGCGACGGGGCTTCCGGTCAACGCGATCTATGGGTTTCTTTCGATGACAGTGAAGTTGATGCGCGAAATTCGCCCCGACTACATGGCTTTTTGTTTTGATCGCTCAGAGCCGTCCTTCCGCAAAGATCTCGATGTTCGTTACAAAGCCAACCGAAGTGATATGCCAGAAGATCTCGGGCCTCAAATTCCCTACATTCGTACGCTAAGTGAGGCGATGGGAATAGCTTGTTTAGATAAATTAGGATTAGAGGCCGATGACATTATCGGCACGCTCACGCACCTGGGAACAAATCACGGCCTGGAAGTCGTGATTGTGAGCGGCGACAAGGACTTTGCTCAGCTCGTCACACCTGACGTTTCAATGTACGATACGATGAAGGATTTGCGAATCGACGAAGCCCACGTGAGAGAGAAGTGGGGCATCGATCCCCGCAAGATGATTGACTACCTCGCTATCGTCGGCGATAGCTCCGACAACGTCAAAGGTGTCGCTGGCCTTGGCCCGAAAGGCGCGGAAAAACTTTTGGCCGATTTCGATTCGCTAGAGGATATTTACGCCAACCTCGATAAAATTTCGAGCAAGTCGACACTGAAGAAACTCGAAGAGGGGCGCGAAGAAGCGTTTCTAGCGAAAAAATTGGTGACGATTGTTTGTGATGCGGAGCTCGGTGTTCAGCCTGAGGATCTTCGGCTGAAACCAATCGAGCGTGACAAGCTCCGCGAGTTGCTGGCTCTGTTTGAGTTCAAGAATTTTACAAAAACCCTGCTCGGCGCCGATCAACCGGCTGATCAACCGGCTGATCATCCAGTCGTTGAGGCAACTGCGGCGACAGTGGCGCCAACAGTCATATTAGCAGGATCGATAGGCGAAGAAACGCCTTTCACAAGCGACTCCAAGCGCTCCTTTGAGAAAAACGGCTCGGTTGCCGGATCGATGGCGCATGTTCTAAATCCGCATGGGAACGAGAAGACAATTTCGACTGCGTTCGGTGGGGCATCCACAAGTTCTGTGCAGCCGAAGCGAGAGGTTGCCACCGGCGAATTCCACGAGGTCTCGGGAATCCAAGAAACCCGCCTGGATTTGGGTGGGCTTTCCGAATGGCTTGAGAGCGGTAAAGAAACCTGGGCACTTCGAACTGAGCATGGGTCCTACGTCGCTCAAATGAAATCTGGCCATTGGGCCATTGCTGAAATCGCAGCTGTTGGCGAGAGCCTTGGAGACTTGCTCACCGCAAAAAAGCTAAAGTTCAAAGGCTTTGATATCAAGTTGTTTTGCAAAGAACATTCGGTTCGTAAGCCAGAGGTCGTATGGGATCAGATGCTCGCAGCGTATGTTGTGCGTGCCGGATCAATTGATAACATCGCGCCTCTTTTTCAGCGCTACAACGGCCAGCCCCTCAATGATCTGCCGTCACCCTCGCAGCTGCTGTCGGCTCACTTAAATCTCGAAAGCAACTTGCGCGCGAAACTCAAACAGATGGAGGCTGAGCGAGTTCTTTTTGAGATTGAGCAGCCGCTAGTTCCAATTTTGCTCGCGATGGAGAACAACGGAATTGCTATTGACCCGCAAATGCTCGCAATCGAGAGTCAGGCTCTGGGGCGTGACATCCGCGAGCTTGAGACCGCAATTCACGCAGGCGTCGGCGAAGTCTTTAATATTGGAAGCCCCAAGCAAATGGGGCACATTTTATTTGAGAAACTGAAAATGCCGACAGGCAAAAAAACCAAAACAGGTTTTTCGACTGATACCGACGTTCTCGAAAAATTAAGCGCAGATTTCCCGGTGACCGCTTTGATTTTACAGTGGCGCGAACTCACCAAACTTCGATCGACTTACGTTGATTCGCTCCCCCAGCTGATCAATCCTGCAACGGGCCGGGTGCATACGACTTTCAATCAAGCGACCACCACGACCGGCCGACTTTCAAGCGTGAGTCCAAACCTGCAAAATATTCCAATTCGCACAGAGCGCGGAAACATGATTCGCAAGGCGTTCGTAGCTCCAGCAGGCCATCAATTGGTCTCGGCCGATTACAGCCAAATCGAGCTTCGCATTCTCGCGCACATCACCGAAGACCCAGGTTTGATTCGCGCGTTTGAAGCGGGGATCGATATTCACACGGCAACGGCGAGCGAAGTTTTCGAAATAAAAGTCGAAGATGTCACGCCAGAGATGCGACGCAAAGCCAAGGCCGTCAATTTTGGTTTAGCGTATGGTCAGGGCGCATTTGGACTCGCCGAGAATCTAAAGATCCCGCGCAAAGATGCGACGGCAATCATCGCGCGATACTTTCAGCGGTTCGCGCGCGTACAAGAATTCATGACGTCCACCATCGAAGAAGCGAAGCGAAAAGGCTATGTTCAAACGGTGTTTGGACGTCGTCGTTACCTCGATGAGCTTCAGTCTAGTTCCGGAATGGTGCGCAAATTTGGTGAACGGGCGGCCATTAATGCGCCTATTCAAGGAACGGCAAGTGACGTTGTGAAGCTTGCAATGATTTCAGTGGGCGAGCCAGCGCATTCGAAAACTTTGCTTCAAGTGCATGATGAATTGATTTTAGAAGTGGAAGATCGCTTTGCCAATCAAGTGGCCAAAGACGTGGCAGAAAAGATGCAATCCGTCGGCGAAAAAGCCGGGATGCGTGTTCCTTTACAAGTGAATACGGGCGTTGGTCCCAATTGGGATGAGGCGCATTCTTAAGAGTTATTCGCGATTGGCTTCGCCGCGATTTACTTTGTTTCCCAACCGACGACCCTGCCACCTTCAAAAACGATGGCACGCTTTTCGTTGCGGTAGCCTTCTGTCGAAGCAGTTTGTTCGGTGTACATCCACTTTTCGTTTCCATACATCGGGTTGCCCGCGACCTCGACCGAGTCAGGTGGTCCCCAGGAGTCACGCACGGCCTGTTTCGTCATGCCGACTGCGACGTCATTTTGATCGACGATATTTTGCATCAGCGATGTGTTCGGCGTGCTGCTGCCATTGACGTGGTGTGAATCGAGCCACTTTTCGCGAGTTTCAAAGTCTGGCAGTGCCAGAAACGCCAGTCGGTCTCGGTCATTTTTTATATAAGGTTTGTTAGCAAAATATTGTTCTCGCTCACGTCGCCCTTCGATCAGCTGCTCGGCGTGATCAAGGGTGGCAAGCTGATGCACGCGCCGAAGCTCGGAATCGCTCAAACTCGAAAGATCGTCGTAACCAAGTTTTGCGACTGATGCGTCAGAGCGTGAATCGCGACGCACGCTCTTTGGGCTAGACTCATAGGATGAGTTTGCATAACCGCTTGAAGGCGAACGTTGGAGACTTGTGCAGGCTGAGATAAGCGCGACCATCGCGACCATTATGAGTGCAAATAAATTCCGTTTCATTTGACCCTCCAATCCCCATATCGGTTCAAGACCTCGAATGTTCAACACGTCTTCGGTCGAGTTCTGAATTTGATAGGGGTGTGCGTTTTTTTCTGCAATACTTAATTTAGCAACATGGCAGAAACAGGCGACACACCTACATCTCAAAGCGCAGCCGTCGACATTTCGACAGAGCCTGCTGAAAAAATATTGCAGAACGCTCAGGCGGCGATCTCGTTGGATGACCTTGTCAACGATACGGCTGGTGCGGCAGACCTTGCGCTAGGCCTAGAGAAGCCAGAATCACTAGCAGAATCACTAGCAGAATCACGAGCAGAGCCAAGACCGGAAGTCAGCGAGGCGTCAGGGCGTGTTTCGGGGCGTGTTTCGGAGCGTGCTCCCAGTGTTGATGATGAGGTCGCGAGTTCTCACTCAGCAGAAAATGAAAAATCGCATTCGGTTGCCGGAGCTCCGGTCCCAGGCGCGCTCGCTTCGCCATTAGAATCATCCATTCCGATTCTCGATCCGCTGAAAGTCATCGAGCAGGTTGATCGCGTGCTAACGATCGAGGACCCAGCCTTTGTCGCAAGCCTTGATGAGATCAAGGACATCGGAAAAGACGCGCCCCTAGATGTTGCAATTTTATCTGAGAACCATGTGCTGGGAGCTGAAAATAACGTTGTCGAACCACACACGTGGAGTGCGGTGATGAAGGCGCGCGAGAACGGCTTTAGGCCGTTTTCGCTCGAATTTATTTCGTGGTTCAAATATCATTTAAAGAGTGTTTTAGCCGCTTGGCTCGATATCTTAAAAATCTTGCTCAACTCTTTCAAGAGCCTACGCGCACTTGCCAAAGTAATGGTTTTTGGTGTGATCGCACTTTCGATCGCGCTCTCAATGGTTGTGAAATTAGGA
>JAYVND010000066.1:0-2302 GCA_043758635.1 Bdellovibrionales bacterium | reverse complement strand
TTCACCCGTTCGGGATTAGACTGGACCGAAAGATACGGCGTGCTGGCAGCCGAATTTTTGAAGCTTCCAATCGAGGAGGCTCTGCTTGACGGTGAGATCGTTGCTGTTAATCAAGAGGGGCGAAGCGATTTCCACACTCTTCAGAGCAGTCTTAAGAATGGCGAGAGCGAGCGATTGTTATTTTACGCATTTGACCTACTCAGGCTCGACGGGAATGATCTGCGGGGGTTGCCGCTCCTAGAACGTAAAGCACGGCTTCAAAAAATCATTGAAGGTTCAAAGTCAAAGCGCTCGAAAAAATTGCTTTTCAGTGAGCACTGGCAAACAAGCGGCAAAAAGCTTCTCGAGCAATCTTGTCGCCTTGATCTCGAAGGAATTATCTCGAAGAGAATTGACGCCACTTACACGTCGGGTCGGTCAGACGACTGGGTTAAATCAAAATGTGGCCACAACGATGAGTTTTTGATAGTTGGATTTACTAAACCAAAAGGTTCACGCACTGGATTTGGTGCGGTGCTTTTGGCGGCGTTCGGCGAAAATCAACAGCTCCGATATGTTGGTCGCGTTGGGACGGGGTTCACCGAAGCGCGGATCAAAGAGCTTTTGCCAAAGATGAAAAAGCTGGCGGTCGGAGAATCGCCTCTCATTCAAAAAGTTCCTGACAGTAGGGGTGTAACGTGGATCAAGCCGAAGCTCGTGGCTCAAATTAAATTCGCTGAGTTTACAGCGGATCATATCGTTCGGCACGGATCATTTGTAGATCTGCGTGAGGACAAGTCTCCAAGAGACGTAAAGCTGGTCAATGCCGAGTCTGTGGAATCGATGGCTCGTAAAGGCGGCCGCGCCGCAAGCGCGACAAGCGCGTTAAGCGCTTCGAACGTAGGTGGTGTGCGGATTTCGCATCCCGATCGGGTGATTTTCGATCATGGTCAAAATTCGGTTACGAAACGGGAATTAGCAGAGTATTACGAGGCAGTTGCCCCAAGAATCCTTCCTTATTTAACTGGTCGGCCCCTCTCGCTTTTGCGGTGCCCCGATGGAGTCGGAAAGGAGTGCTTTTTTCAGAAGCACCTGGTTTCGGGTCGGAGTTCAGAGATTCATGATTTTAAAAAATCTCTCAAAGAGCGCCCTGAAAAAGAAGTGAAGGGCGTTTACATAGATTCGGTCGAAGGCCTCATTGGACTCGTCCAGATGGGCATCGTCGAGATCCATAACTGGGGTTGTCATCTCAACTCGATAGAGAGGCCAGACTCGGTGGTTTTCGATTTAGATCCAGATCCCACTGTCAAATGGCCTCAGGTTATGGAAGCAGCGCAGGTCATCCGCGAAATGCTTGAGAGCCTAAAGCTCAAGACATTCTTAAAGGTCACGGGGGGAAAGGGTTTGCACATTCATGTCCCGATTGAGCCAAGGTACTCCTGGGATCAAGCAAAGTTGTTTACAAAATCGGTGGCGGCGCAGATCTCAAAGCGGGAGCCAAAATTATATACAACCGAGTTGTTGAAAAATAAAAGAACGGGCAAGATATTTATAGATTATCTACGAAATGGCTACGGCGCGACTGCGGTTGCTCCGTACTCTGTGCGGGCGCGCACCGGAGCTCCGGTGGCTCTGCCGATTGCCTGGTCGCAGTTGACGCGCGATCTTAATCCGGCCGGCTTCGAACTGGGCGACGCACTTGTGATATTGAAGCGTCAGAAGAAGGATCCGTGGGCCGACTATCGTGACTCAGCCCGCCGGGTCTCCATTCTGGAGGAAGTTTTAGACGTTGAAGCGCAAAGCAGCTCAAAGGGGCGGCGAAGCGCGAAGTGATTTTAATTCGACTCATGTTCAAATCTTCATACACTATACAGATTTTGGAGAGAATAAATCCGGCGGGCGCTGATATTATTTGGCAAGATTTGAAACAGAGCGAGGCCTGATGTTTTTTTGGCCGAGCCCTTCCAAGCAGTCTATTAACCTTGTAGTCAAAGGATCTCAAATGGGAACGACACACACGGAATCACAGCAGAATAAATCGCAGGAGAATGAAGTGCGCCAAGAATCCCGTGCAAAACGTGCGCAATCTCATTACGATGCTTCGAATGACGCAGGCCATTCACACAGATCGACTCGTCAATCGAAAGACGAGACAAATGAGCGCCCGCGCTCTTCGATCGGATCGATGATTTCTCAGAGTCTCGCAGAGGAGAGCCAGCAGGGGGTCGACCGAGTCCTTGCGGAGGTGCGGGATGGCATCGAGACTGCGCGCGAATACATTGCAGAGAATCCGCGCGAGGCCATTGCATTGGCAGCGGCAGCG
>JAYVND010000065.1:0-2306 GCA_043758635.1 Bdellovibrionales bacterium | reverse complement strand
GAGCATAAACAAGAACAAATTGACGAAATTCAAGAAGCAATTTAGACGATCAACCTGCCACTCGATCTACGAATTTCAACTGATCGAAGGACAAGCTCGATCACGGTTTGGGAGGAGCTAGACGTCTCAGTTAAGCGCTCGAGCTTCTACCGATTTTTAAGTCGACACAACATCCATAGTTTAGGTGAGCGCTCGCGGCTTGTGCCGGAGATCCGCCACCGTATGGGTGAAGCGCTGATTGTCGACTGGGGCATGCTTAGAAAAGTTGTGGATGAAAATGGCAAGCGTCGAATCTTGTGGGCTTTTGTTGGAGTGATGGGATTTAGCCGTTTCATGATGGTGAGGCTCGTTTGGACCAACGATGTTCCAACGACTATCGACGCGCTGGAGAGCATGCTGCGTGAGATCGGCGGCGTGCCAGAGCGATTGACGTCCGACAATCCAAAATGTTTTGCAATCGAAGCGAGCCTTTATGAGCCACTTCTCAATCCGGTTCTTGAGCGCTGGTCATCGCACTTTAACGTGACGCTTGAGTGCTTGCCACCAAGTGATCCGGAGAAAAAAGGCAAAGTCGAAAGGCTCATGCCCTACGTGCGTAGGCTTTATGAAGCGCATGGTGATGAGTGGCACGGGCTTGAGGAGAGTCAAAACTACATCAACAAGAAAGTAGCGATCGCAAACCAGCGAAAGCATGGAACCACTTCACTTCGCCCGGATGAGGTGATGGAGACCGTTGAGCGTAAAGCACTTGGGCCACTTCCGCTTGTTGCTTATGAACAGGAGGAGTTTAGTGAAACGACTGTTCGCAAAGATGGCTACGTGAGGTTCCGCAATAAATACTACTCAGTCGGAAGTGATAAAGTGGATCTGGAGGTTGTGATCTTGGGTAACAAAACCCATGTAAGCATCTACTCGAAAGGAAAGCTTTTAGAGGTGCATGACCGGATCGTTGATCCGCACTCGGCGAAATCCACCAAGGATCATCACTTGAAGCCGCATGAGCGGACGCTCCAAGATGGGGCGTTTTACATCAAGCGCGCGGAGAAGCTGGGGCCGAGTGTGGCAGAGGTCGTGCGCTTGATTTTAGGTTGTGGTGACGGCTTCGTTGATACCCGAAAGGTCTGGGGCATCTTGAGTCTTGATAAAAGCTTTGCAGCCGGCGCCATTGACCGCGCCTGTGAGCTTGCCATCGAGATGGGCTCCATTAGTTACCGAACGGTCAACGGCCTCGTGCGCATGCAGCCACGATTAAGTGAGAAGCCAACCGCGACTCCTCGTTCTGAAACCCAACCAGATCCAGATCAACCGCGCAAGTTCGTGCGGAGCCTTGATGAATACAAACAATTTTTAAGTTGCCCGGAGACGGCGCAGAGGAGCACAAATGAACCCGCAGACGCTAGCCCAACAGTTTAGTCTTTTACGATTGCCGACGGCCGCGATCGAACTTGAGTCCGTATTGAATGAAGAGAAGTCGGCCGCCAGTCTAGGCTGGGCGATCAAACTCATGGAGCGAGAGCTCGATGCGAGACGAGAGAGGATGCTTCAGAGTCGTATCAAAGCGGCCAAGTTTCCGGAGACGCCAAGTCTTGAAGCCTTTGATTGGAAATTTAATCCTGACATTGATGAAGGCAAAATCAGGGAGCTCGCAAACTTATCATTTATTCCTGAGTGTCAGATCGCCTTGATGCTTGGAAAACCCGGAACTGGCAAGACGCATCTCTCACTCGCGATTGGTGTGCTCGCTGTTCATCGCGGCTACCGCGTTTACTGCACAACAATCAAAGAGCTCGCCGCAGATATTATCACCGCGAAAATGAAAGGTGAGCTTGATCGGCTTTTTAAGCGAATGCTCTCAAGCCAACTCTGGATCTTAGATGACTGGGGTCTGATCAACATGAAGCGTGAAGTCGCCGAAGAAGTGTTCGATCTACTCGATCGCAGGCGTCACTCATCAGCGATGATCCTCACCTCAAACCGCGACGTCGACGAGTGGCCGAGCATGTTCCCGGAACCGATCCTGGCGAGCGCGTCGCTTGACCGGATCTGTGACCGCGCGGAGAAGATCTTTTTTGTCGGTGAAAGCTACCGACTCAAAGGCAAAATCAAACCGCGTGAAGTGAAAATCTGAGAGGCATGCTAAGTGCAATGAAAACCAAGTGTCGTCGGAGTGTGGGACGAGAGTGTCGTTGAGAGACTGGGACGGGACAGATAATATCCTAGACACTGTGCCAAAAGCCGACCAGCCAGCCGTCTACAAGAAGCTGAGGCAAATATTTTACGAGGCAACAAGTCTCGAGCAGGCAAAA
>JAYVND010000064.1:0-21155 GCA_043758635.1 Bdellovibrionales bacterium | reverse complement strand
AGATGAAGTCCCTGCGGTAACCCACTGGGGTTATTCACGGCTAAATCTGAATAGTCTAAATAAGATTGTTGAACGACTTTCCCATCGACTAAAACGTCAAGTAGTCCAGTGCCATCATTTCTCCAGTTCAAGACCAGATCGTGAAACCCGCCGGACCAATTCAAATTTGGAAAACCAATAAAAGATGGAGCGGTCGCGGGGTGAAAGATGTAGTTGCTGCCATCATTCGCCGAATAGGTCGTTCTCGGATTTTTATTTGCTGGCCACTGGTTGCCGTAAATATCTGGGGTTCCAAAATCTAGCTGGCTACCAAAGGGAGTGCCGCCGTCCTCTTGGCGCGCGAAATTGTCGTTGATATCGATTTCGAAAAAATGTTTATCTACGGGCATATCAAGAAGTCCTGCGCCGTATGCGCTTTTGCCCACGCCAGGGGTGCGTTGCTCGCCCGAAGCGAGCCACATCGGTACCCACGCATGCGCGCCACTCGGCGCTCTGTAACGGATTTTGATTGTCATTCCGGCCCGAATTGCGGGACTAAAGCGAAGCAATCCCCCGAAAACATTGCCAAACGTACAGTCTTGATGATTCTGCGAGCAAAACGCTTTGATCTTGAGACCATCACTCGCGATGGGCGTCGTGCTATGCGCGCTGCCGATGGCGAAATGACGTGCGACTGCTGCAAATGTCGAGTTATTGGGTTGGCCCGTATCAACTGGAGAACCAAACACGGTATTTAAATCACCTTCCAGGTAGTTCATGTAGACATAATTTCGCAGTGTTGCTTCGTCAGAAATGTTTGCTGCGTGAGAGCCGCCAGGGAAATACATATTCATGATCGAAGTGTACCCAGCCTGTAATTGCAAGCCGTCTCCAGGGCCAGCTGAAGCCTGGTCAACTGGTGGAGCGTCAGTAACTGGAACAACTGGCGTAGACATATAATCACCTAAAGGATCAGGTCGGGCGCCGGCGATAGAATTCACGGGACCACTCGTTGAAGCCGAAATCGGAATATTGTATCTTGAGCTGAGTCTCAATAATTCAGCATTGTGCTGCGCTTGAGAAGGAGCACCTGAAGCGAGTTCAATGAATGCAACATCTGCTTGTGGGTTATTGAGCAACTCAAACGCCGAGATGCCACCAATTCCTCCGACCAGTCCCGCATTGGATTCGGCCGTTAAATTGCCGTTACGAAATAACCTCAGCTTTGCACCGTCACTCATAACCGTTAAAATCTGCCACTGATGCAGAGCCGTGAGCGGACCAGAAACTTCATTTGCATAAGTAGAGCTTCTGTTCTGGCCGAGGCTTAAAGCTCCATCACTTGCCCCTCCACGGCCACTTAAGTCTAAGTTCGATGACCCGTGAATTTCAATTAAACCCGTTGAGTTTACACCTATTTGGCGAATGACTAAAATTGCAGTCCATGCAGCAGGCTTCCCGCTAATGAAAGAGAGCGCCGAACTCGACGGAAGTACGAGTCCGTCGTACCCGTTGTTATAAGAAAGACTTGAGCCGTGGAAGTAAGGTGCGTTAGCAGGGCCACCGTCATGCATGTAAGAAACGGAACCGTACCCGTGAACCGCAAGTATTTTGCTCTCCGAATCAGTTGCCGAAAGCACGTTTGAGTTTGAGTCTATTTCAGTTCCCGGTACCCCCACGACCGGTGCAGCCGTTGTTGCCGGAGCTGCCGCATCAAACTGGTATAAAACTGATGGGAGCAAAGTCGGCTGTGGTCCAAAAGCTGACGCCGCAGCGAGATCCAACAGTTCACAACTCTTGAAAATACCTGGCACTGGATCGCCGAAGACACTGTTGCTACATATCACCCCATCAGAGAAAGTCCCAATCGCGTAATGTCCGTTCGCACCGTAACGAACCGACCGCATCCCCGAAAATTCACACGCCTGGTTTTCGTACGCGCAAGGGATATAAGTTCCGGTCGCGGGCGGAGGGGACGAAGGTTCGGATGAGATTAGAACTTCACAAGATTTGAAAACGCCTGGCACTGGGTCTCCAAAAACTGAGTTCGAGCACTGGACTCCACCTGTAAAACTAGCAGAAGTGAAGACACCGTTCGCGCCATACCGAACAGTGGCGGCCCCAGTGAAAGCGCAAAATTGGTTTTCGCTCGCGCAATACATATATGTGGCACCACTGGCAGCAGAATCACGAAGGACTCCACTCCCCGATCGAACAGGATCTGTCGTTTGCTTCTCCAACCCATCTAAATTTCCACAGCCGTTTGTGCTGATTACAAATAAAAATAAAAGTGCGAACCTTAAAAATGCAAAAACATTCATTTTGAAAATTCGAATCGCGCGCATTTATTCTCCTTTGATGGCCCGGCTAAACGTTTGCTAGCTAGCTTGCAAGCAACAGAAATCAGCCTCATGAGAGCGAAGGGAATTCCGCGCCTCTAAGAGATCGGAATTTCGATCGAAAATCATAAGAAAATATATTGGATCGGAAGAACGTTTGATAAGGATTCATGGGGCCAAGACCCATCAGTGCCGAACGGGGGTGGAACGGGGCTTTTCTGCCGGCCGCCAGCCGGCATGCAGTGACGGCATGTCGCGTTCGCGTCTTGATCGCGTCTTGATGGTGCTGTGATCGTGTCGCAATGGCGAGCGCTCTAAAAGTTTCTTTTGAAAATCTGTTCCTCTAGCGGAAAGGCATGGTCCTGAAGGTCCGAGTTATAATTCGAGCCGGGCGTTCCTTCCCACCATGCCTGGTAAAGAAAATGGTTTGCGCGAATCCAATTAAACATATTTTGTATATATAGGGGATTATCTCCCAGTTGGCCGGCTCCCCATTCGGTTAGCGCCATTGGCTTCTTATGTAGGTGTGAAAAGAACGACATCCACTGCAACGTGTAGGCGCCGTTTAAATTGCTTTGCCATCGGTCTGCGTACGATTGATTGTTCCAGTTAAAGTCATAAATTGAGATTCCTACGACATCAACGGCATCGTCCCCGGGGTAGGCAGTTTCGGGATGGAAGTTTTGCATGGCTGAATTAAAGCTCCAAACAAAAGTAAACTGAACCGACGCGTCTTTAAAAATTGTTCGAACGTGGCGGTAGGCATTAATATAATCCTGCGGATGACCAATAGCGGACCAGCTGAACCAGTCCCCGTTAAACTCCCAGCCAAGACGAATGATTGCGTTGGGTTGGTTGGCCGCCAGATTTTTTGCAACCGCGACAATCGATGCATCTGCTGCTCCTGCTGCTACTTCTGCAAGCGAGGTTCCCTTCACGGTTAGGGGTATGGACCACATCACACGGCGAGCTGGGTTTCTCGCATGCCATGCGCCTGATGCATAGGCTGCGTCACTGACAAAACTTCCCCAGCTATCGTCTGCAATAAAATCGACTGCGAATTCAGCGCGGTGCCCCAACCACCTCTCGAATGAGACGACATCGTTTTCATGATTGTCTTGCGATGACATTTCGGGTGCCACACCATTCGTTAACGATGGTTCTGGCCAGAATGAAATAGGCGTAAATTGCGCAAGTGTGAAGACCTCATTGTTGTTGCCGTTACAGTCGTACGTGTAGATCTGGCCGCCAGCCACGAGAGAATTGCCCATGACATTCGCACAAAGAGCATTCCCTTTGGAGTAGAGCATATAATTTGCGCCGCCCACCGGAATCACCTGCCATTTTTGATTAATGGAGCCATCACAGGGTTTCTGAAGAATCAGCTGGTATCCCGCACCCTGATTGTCGAAACACAGTGCGCTGTTTCCGGCAGCCTGGATCGTGTAGGAGTTATCATCAGCAATTCTGAATGCGAGGTTCTGCGTCGCATTTTGACTGCACGCCGACTGGATGATCGATGCATTCGTGTTGTTAAGGCTCGCATCAATGCAAAGACCTGATGATTGCACTTTTACGACAGAGCTTCCGCTTGCGCTGGGATTTGCTACGCGAGAGACAGAACATGAAAAGGTGGCACCGCCGGCGCTGTTTGCCGGGGCAACAGAAAGACTTTCGCAATGGCTTGAAGATAAACTGATCGAGCACAAAGATTTTCCAGCGCATTCCCCAGCGACATATTTAAGGCAAGAGGTTCCGAAACCATCGTGAAGCTCCGGAAAATTTGCACTCTCCACTTTCATCAATGCTCCATCGTTACACCCCATCTGGTAGGTCTCGCTTTCGAATCCTCCTGATAAGTGGCAACGTGCACCGGACGCGCAAAGACTGCCGAAAGAGAGTTCCGTGGCTGCGCTCGGTAAAACTGGTACGCCTGAAGTGCCTCCAGCACCATCACCACCACTCGGGGAAGCACCCGGCGCAGCGTTTGGCGAAGAAGATGTTGAACTACAGCCATTGGAAAGCGCCGTCACAAGGGCGGTGACGAATAACAACAGGTGAAGGACGCGAAACTTAGGTGATGATCTCATGCTGCTGCAATTCCTTTAGACTAACTTTATTTAGCATTGACTCAAAAACGTCGGCGTTTCAGATATTCAATTGCGAAGATTCCGGTTCATTTACGGAGTTGCACGCTTTGCATCAGCTCCGACGATATTCCCGTTCCAGATCGAAATCTCCTGGACAACTGCGGTCCAACCTTCGGCACCCGGCGTGTGAATGCCATCGTTGTCGACGGCTGATGAACTTGTCGGCTCAAAAGATGGAATCGCCTGATTGCCAATCATCAAGCTCAACCCCAATGGTTGACCAGCCGAATTGAGTGATCGCACTCCGTCGTAGTTCAGATAATATTGAGAAACAACTTGGCCGTCTACAAGCACATCCAGAAAGCCCGTGCCGTCATTTCTCCAGTTGAGTACTAAATTATGGAACGTGGATGTCCAGTTCGAATTTGGCAACGCCAGAAAAGCCGGGCCAGCCGAAGGATGCCCAATAAAGTTAACGCCGTCATTCGCCGTGTACGTTCGGTGCGGTACATTTCCGCTCGGCCAAACGTTGCTGTAAATATCGGGAATTCCAAAAGTGAGCGCGGTACCAACAGCTGCTCCACCATCATCGGTCCGTGTAAAGTTGTCATTGATATCAATTTCAAAATTATGCTGACTTGGCGGCAGATCCAAAAGTCCTGATGAGTACGGATTACCACCCGGCCCGGGCGTCCTTTGCTCTCCGGAGAAAAGCCAGATCGGCACCCAAGAATTCACCCCGGGAGGCGAGCGATAACGAACTTTAACGGTCATTCCAGGTCGAATGGCGGGGGGGAGCCTCACGAGACCTCCGAAGACCCGCCCGTTTCCGCAGTTGGTGCCGTTAGCTGAACAAAATGCCTTGATGTGCAATCCATCGCTCAACACGGGGGTCGTCGAATGAGCACTTCCAAGTGGATAGTGTCTCGCGACGGCGTGAAAGGTGCTGTTGTTTGGCTGAGCCGTATCGACTGGCGAACCAAATGCTTGGTTGAGATCGCCCAACATATAATTCATGTAGACATATTTGCGAAGCGTTGCTTCGTCAGGCACGTTTGCGACTTGAGAGCCGCCTGGAAAATACATATTCATTACCGGGGATCCCGCCGACAGCATTAGACCATCGCCGGGCCCCAGGCTAGCTAAGTCAACAGGCACAATATCTGTTAGCGGAACAATTGGAGTCGAGAGAAAATCACCATAAGAATCGGGCGCCGCAGGCGCAACCGCGGTGCTTGATCCTTCAACAACCGTCGAGACTGAAAGTCCGTACTTCAATGCCAGCCGTTGCACTTCACTATTGTGCTGAGCGATCGAAGGCGCACCAGCGGCGAGTTCAATAAACGCAACATCGGCCTGCGGATTGTTTAGCAATTCGAATTTAAAAATTCCACCAATTTGCCCAATCGCGCCAGGTGGTGTCTCCGCCGTCTTCAGACCATTTCGAAAGACCTTTATCGTGTTGCCATCACAAATTAACGAGACCACCTGCCAATGGTTGAGCGCGGTGCTTGCATTTGAAGGCTCAGATGCATTTAAACTAATATTGTTTTGATCAACCACAAGTGCCCCGTCGCTCGCATTCCCGGATACTCTTAGCGTGGCATCTCCCTGCGCGACAAAAAGCTGCGTTGCAAAACCGCCCGTTTGCTTCATGACATAGATCACGGACCACGAGGCGTTTCTACCCGTAAAAATGGGGAGAGCTTGGCTCGACGGCAAAACAAACCCATCGTATGCGGTGTTGATCGACGCACTGTCACCGTGAAAATAGGGAAGGTTGTTGGGGCCTCCGGTCGGCACATACGAAAGTGCGCCGTAGCCGCGAGTGATATGAACCAGATTTTGGGATTCATTTATAGCGAGCACGTTCGAGCTAGAATCGAGCAAGATTCCAGCTTTGTGCGTATCGAGCACGGACTGCGATGCGGGTTCGGCAGCATCGAGCTGGTAGAGAACGTTTGGAATACGAGTGGCCTGTGCGTGGAAAGAATTATCAACAGGTACCACCGTCGGCGCGCTCGTACCCCCGCCATCTTCAAGCGAAAATTGACCTGATAGGCAACCAGACATAAACGGTAATAAAAATGCGGAAAATATCAATCGGACGTGCAGGTGATTTAGTTTTTTTGCAAAGGATAATCCCGTCTGAATTTACCATTCTCTATCGGCATTTGGATGCAAGCGCATGAGAGCGCTAGTCAGAATATGTTTCAAAATGAGAACATGCCGGAGGATGCACTTGGGCAGTGACTTGATAGTCGGCGCACGTCCAAAGGCAAATTGTGGAGTCACTTATTTCCATACGACATTTTGTGGATAGCGAGCGTCGAAAGTGAATCGGAGTTCTCCGCAATTACTTGCAGTCCTTCCCAGCTGCGCGCACGCCTTATCAATACCCAGCGTTTCAATAGCTGCGCTGTAATCGGATATGTCTTTCTCAGTGAAAAAATCCGGAACTTGAGTGCTTTTTTTACCAGCGTCTAGCACGGTCACACGTTTGTACTTTTCCATTTTCTCTGAAAACTTTGTAGGTGAAATACTTCCCGTAACTATGAGCGGATGATCTTTTGGAGCAATGTCTTTCAACTTTGCCAAAAGATTCAAAACTTTAGGCCCAACAATCAGGCCGGCATCGATTTTTTGAATAGACCCTTCTTTCACGGCTCCGAGCATTGCCTTAGAGATATCGCCATCTCGGCGCTGCAACATTGCAATCTTCAATGTGTTTTCGCCAGTTTTAGAATCGGTGAGAAGCTCGTGCTTAAAACTGCTGCGGTTCTCCGAAAGCAGCAGTCTTAATTTATCTAGCTCTGTTGTTTCGGCCGCTGCGCCCTTCAATAAGTTGCCAAGCGTCGGGATTGCCTTAAACGCCTTTGCAATTTGAGCGGCACTTAAACCTTTAGCTGCGAGTGAAAGGGCCTTCGTCACCATGGGACCACCGAAGGCGAAACTTGATCCCTCGCCAACTAGCTTGCATAATTCTTCTGCAATATACTGCGGTTGATAACATTGCCAACGTTTGCCGTAATCCGCAAACCACAAGCGAATTGCTTCCTCGGCAACCTCAACCTGCGTTGCGCGGTCGGACACTTCTAGCTTTGAAGCTATCTCAAGCGCGTGACGGCAAAAATTGGTTTTTGCCACAGCCGTCTTTTGCCGAAGATCGTTCAGGCTGATTTCCCTACCGTCTAATTCGGCCTTTTCCCCACCTAAAATTTTCTCCCATTTTGCGCATGTGAACTTTGGAAAAGGGCAACCCAGTTCAAATTCATCGCTCTGGCAAAGGAGAGCTTCAGTGTCTGTTTCAATCTTTGCCATGCGGTCGGCATAAGCTTGTCGGCCTTGGTCGATTTCGCTTTTTTGCTCAGAAGAGAGATTGGGAGCGCCACAATTTGGCTTCGTTAGGCAAACTTGTGCGCTTGCCACGAGCTCGTGGAAGGCGGCGATCGGCAACGCGATAAAGCTTTTCGCCAGACCTATGTAAGGCGCGGCAATGGCAAGGCCACACATTCTGAGTATCTCGGATGGGGCCTTCGATGGAGTGCAAAATTGGTCTGGACTGCAACGTTTTTTTGCTCGCGTGTTCTGGAAGTATTTCAGAACAGTCAACACGGCTTGCCCTGAGTTCCGCCTCGCAGGAAATAACCGCAAGATTGACGCTTTGATTGGCCAAATTTATCGAACTCTCCGTTATGCAATCGCGCGATGTGGTCGTCTTTGCACAATTGTCGGGCGATGCTTCGGCATGGGACGGCGTTATCAGAAAGTTTGAGAGTATGGTGATATAAAATATCGATATCAAGTGCTGCTTCAAACCTTGCCCCCCCTGCAAACATATCGGGTTTAAAGGTGGGAATCTGAATATCTCAGTAGGTACTGCAACGGCCATAAGACGTTTGTCGAGCAGAAGCGACAAAGGTAGCGGAAGATGACTTCAACGGCTTTTACTCGCAAGTATCCCCGCTCGAATGCCGCCTGTTGTTTGATACAGGCGACCGCTTTGATAAGTGCAATGGGCTCCAAAGCTTTCAGTCAACTAAGCATTCAAATCTTAACTTAGACGTACAGGCCCATTGATTTCCAACTTGCACGACAGTCTCCGACAAAACTGACCACTTAGAATTGCCCAGTTGTTGCAGACAATGCCGCTCGAACGGTAGCGCCTGAATATAGATCTCGTGGCGGGCGTTGTACTGAGCGACATGCGATTTCCAACCCCTGCCGACGCTCTCAAATTCTTGAGAAAATCCGTCGAATGCCATTGCGCTCGACCCAACAATTAATGGTAATAGAATTGCTACGAAATTCACTTTTTTCACTTTTTGCACCTTCCTAAAAGGATGAACGAACGTCTAATTAAGACGGGAGCTTATTCCCAGTCAAGCCTCGACGACACGGATACCTGTGCAGCCTTATCAAATTTTTTTGGGGGATGAATTATACATGTTTAAAGATTTAACGAAAATTTGTCGCCGCCGATTTGTAGTTTTAGCAATCGTTAGCTTCTCGCTCAGCTCGTGCAAAAAAATGAACATCCTGAATGAGACAAGACCAGACGAGGCGAATCGTTCGGAGCAGGACGCTTCTTTCAGCGCACACGGTGTCGCTGAAAATCTTAAATCTGCGGCAAATAGTATAAAGTCTAAATTCGGTGGGTCTGGACAACGCCTCGATTATAAGCGGCTCGTTTCATCAGTTGAATTCAAGAACTTCAAGCGTGCTTCTTTTGAACTTCAAAAGTTCGATATCTCTTCTCTTCGTAGCACAGATGAAAAACTCGCATTTTGGATAAACGTCTACAATGCTTTAACCATTGATGGAATCGCCGATCAGATCTTGAAAAATCGGCCGCTCACCTCGGTTTGGGAAATAAGTGGCTTTTTCATGAACACGTCCTACAAAATTGGCAATGACACCTTTTCCTTGGACGAAATTGAACATGGTATTTTGCGCGCAAATCGCAGGCCGCCCTATTCGATCTTTAAAACATTTTCTTCGGATGATCACCGCCTTACGTTCTCGGTCCCTCCTGACCACTTTGATCCACGAATCCATTTTGCACTGAATTGCGGAAGTGCCTCGTGCCCGCCGTTTGCGTTCTATTCACCGGAAAAATTAGACCATCAGCTTGAGTTAGCTAAATGCGGATTCATTGAGTCTTCATCGGCGCTCGACGCCTCGGTTATCAAGATTTCAAAAATTTTCGATTGGTACAGCGGCGATTTTAGTCCCTCCGTAAGCGAATTCATACGCTCTTGTGGGGACGAAAAAATCAACACTGCTCTAGCCCAACAGGGTGTAAAGATCAAGTTTGCAAACTATGATTGGCATTTGAATTCAATCTGATCCGCGGGCCAACGCCTGAACCCATGCACTCTGGATCGTTGCCGCATGAATAAAAAATTACCGGCAACCATCTTGCTTTTAGGCAAATTAAAATACTACGATATTGATATAAGGTAGGTATCATGAAAATAGTTTTGTCCATAATCTGCGTTGCATTGGCTCTGTCACCGAAGTTGTGTTTTGCTAGCCAGGAGTGGAATGGTTTTACCAAACTGAGCGAGGACGGGCTGCCTGACAAGTGGATGTGGTCCGACTTCGATGGCTGGATTAAGGATACGTTAGCGACGTTCAACGAAGACCGACGTGATCCTTCTCACAGCTGGCACATAAAATTTGAGCTTGATAAGAAAAGTTTTAAAGATTTTTATAAGCAAGAATTCACTCACGAGAAATTGAGAGATCGTGTCGATTCAACCCCACAGTCGATATGCAGTAATTTAATGAATTATTTTAGAACCGACGCGTACGGCGGAAGATTTAGTCAGCAGTGTAAAAACGATGACAGCTGTGCGAAAGCGATCGGGCGTAGTGTTAAAAAAATTGAATGCGCGATTAAGCAGGGAGCGAATGCAAGTGCCGTAGCTAAAGTGACATTTGTAAATGGTGTGTTGCGCGGTGAAAGCAGCCGCAGGCCCGATGGAGACCTACTCCATCCTTCAAATGAAGCGATTGAGAAGTCATTGCGTTCGGCGATTCCCGACTTCGATAAGTTCTGTCGAGCGAGAGATTAGACTGTAAACCGTTTCGTCAATCATCAGGTGAGCAAGACTTACTGGTCCTTAATCGACATCAGGTTTTACCTTATGATGTAAATCCGTTCTCACCTGCAAAAAATCAACTTGCAGGTGACGTCTCTCCACTCCGAAAAGATTTTGGTTCTCCCTACAAAGGTTTCGGCACAGTCACAATAACTGTTTTCAAGACCGCACTAAGTGTGAACGAATTTACTTATTCGTCTGACTTCTTTGTGGCGGTCGCGCGTACTTGCGTGCCTGTGACTCGAATTGCGATGCTTCGCCTCCAGCTGGAACTCCCCACCCCGACGCTTACGATCCGGTGGTGGGCCTCGCCCAACAATTGCGCTTCCAAGCCTCAGACCCATTAATTTTTGCTGCTGAGTCCTGACTCGCTTGAAGCAGCGTCCCTTAGGCCGAAGCACGGAAGGGACAGGACTCGGTGGCTTGCCATCCTGAAAACTTTTTAACCGCGCTTGCCCGTGCTAGCGTGTAGCAGGGAGTTGACGGCTGACTTGGCCCACGGCTAGCGGGACAATGTTGACGCTCGGCACAGCTGAGTGCATTTTTAGTCTACAGCGCTCAAAGCATGATTCATTCAAATTGCAGAATTAAAGGATAACAGTCCATGAGTTTACAAACTCCATCTCTGAAGCCAGACGGACCCTCTGCATCCCACCGACAGGGATTTGAAGCTGGCCAAGCAGACTTTCGACTCCTGGTTGAGACCATCCCTGATTATGCAATTTTTATGCTGGATCCAGAAGGGCATATCCTGAACTGGAATACCGCCGCCCGACGAATTTTCGGTTACGAGCCATCAGAGATTATTGGCAGAAGTGCTTTTGCATTTTATTTAAATCGCAGCAGTGAGCAACCAGAAGACGGGGCTCAGCGCAAGCTTGACCTCGAACTGTATGAAGCACTTACCATTGGCCATTTCGAAGAAGAAGGATGGAGATTCCGTAAAGATGGAAGTCGCTTCTGGGCAAGCGCTGTCATCACCCCGCTTCGAGATGACACTGGAGTCCTGCGAGGCTTCGGAAAGGTCACCCGCGATCTAAGTGAAAGAAGGTTCGCGGAGGAGCGCTACCGGCTGCTAGTCGACAGCGTGAGAGACTACGGCATTTTCATGCTCGACGCGGACGGCATCATACAAAGCTGGAATAGCGGAGCTGAAATCATCAAAGGCTACAGCGCAAAAGAGATTATCGGAAAACACTTCAGCGTATTCTACACGGAATCAGACGTAAACAGAAATCATCCAGCCAAAGAACTCGAAGTCGCAGGCTCGGTGGGTCGCTTTGAGGAAGAGGGCTGGCGGGTTCGCAAGGACGGCAGCGAGTTTTGGGCAAGCGTCGTGATTACGGCGCTTAAGAACTACGCGGGCGAAGTTATCGGTTATGCAAAAGTCACTCGCGATCTAACAGACCGCATGTGGGCGGAGAAAGCCCTACGCGAGAGCGAAGAAAAATTCCGCACAATGATTTCGGGCATAAAGGATTATGCGATTCTGATGCTAGACCCAGAAGGGCACGTCATTAGCTGGAACGAGGGTGCCGAACGCATTAAAGGCTGGACGGAAAAAGAGATCATCGGAAAAAGCTTCAAGAACTTTTATGGAAAAGACGATCTCGAAAATAAAAAACCCGAGATGGAACTCGAGGCCGCTGAGCGTGAAGGTGCCTTCGAAGACTTCGGTTGGCGTATTCGAAAAGATGGCTCTCGTTTCTGGGCCAACGTTCTGATCACCGCGCTCAAAGATGAAAAAGGTAAACTCAAAGGGTTCAGCAAGGTCACAAGAAACATCACTGAACGAAAATACGCCGAAGAGGAGTTGAAGAAAGCCTACGAAGATCTCGAAGCATTCAGTTACTCAGTTTCACATGACTTAAGAGCACCCCTCCGCAGCATGCACGGCTTTGCGGATGTAGTTGAGGAGCTTTTAGACGACAAACTCGATGACGTCTCGAGAGATTACCTTTGGCGCATCAAACAGTCGTCTACACAGATGTCGACACTCATTGATGACCTTCTCAATCTTTCCCGTTTAGGCCGTGCGGAGCTTCGGTGTGAAAACGTCAACTTAAGCGAGATGGCGAGGACACTCGCAAAAGAGGCCCAGAACAACGATCCTTCGAGAGTTGTCGAGTTTAAAATACAAGAAGGTGTGAATGTCGAGGGTGATCCGAATCTACTAAGAGTGGTCATGGCGAACCTGTTTAGTAACGCTTTGAAGTACACTTCGAAAAAAGATAAAACAATTATTGAGTTTGACTCGCATCACAACGATTGGGGCGACACCTCATATTCGGTGCGCGACAACGGAGCTGGATTTGATATGCACTATTCCGATAAACTCTTCGGGGCATTTCAGCGGCTTCACTCCGTTAAGGAGTTTCCGGGGAATGGCATAGGACTTGCGACCATTAAACGCATTATCCAAAAGCACGGCGGAAGTGTCTCGGCAGTAGGAACGATTGGTGAAGGTGCCTCCTTCACATTCAGCCTAACTTCTCGAAAGCCCGCGGGGATTCAGTGAAAGAATTGTTGCCGCTCATCGTTCTTGTCGAAGACGACCCAAATGATCAAGAACTCGCGAGAATTGCTCTGAAAAAAACGGAGGTGCCGCACAGGCTTGTCCTACTGAGTGACGGAGCCGAGGCAATCGCGTGGCTTGATAACGCAGTTCTTATTGGCGATCTGCCTCATCTTATCCTTCTAGATTTAAAAATGCCAAAGGTGACGGGCATTCAGGTTATAGAAAGGATACGCAGCACGAGCACGACTCAATACCTTCCCATCGTTACCTTCACCTCATCAATTGAAGAAGGTGATCTAAAGAAGTGTTGTGAGCTGTACGTGAACGCCTATGCGCGTAAGCCCACCGATTTTACTGAGTATAAAACTACGATGTCGGACGTCGTGCGCTTTTGGCTTTTAAGAAGCATGAACACAAATTTAATTTACAAAGGTACCTCTCGAAATGGTTAAGACACCTATTCGAATCATCAATGTCGAAGACAACGAGGATGACTCTGAGCTCGTTCGAGCACACCTGCAACTCCGAGATTTTGATGTGACGTTTTTACGAGTGGAGACAGGGCCGGAACTCTCAAGCGCTCTCTGCGATTCCCATTGGGACATTGTACTTGCAGACTACAGTCTACCGAAATTTGATGCCGGTCGTGCGCTTGAGGTGATCAAAACTTCTGGCATTGACCTACCTTTGATCGTTGTCTCCGGAACGATTGGCGAGGCACGCGCTATCGAAATGATGAGAGCCGGAGCAAACGACTTTGTACTGAAAGGTGACTTCGCGAGACTCTTGCCTGCGGTAAAGCGAGAACTCAAAGAAGCCGCAAACCGAAAAGCTCGTAAAGTTGCTGAAGTGGCTCTTCATCAGAGCGAGGAAAATTTCAGACAGCTCGCGGATTCAATGACTCATCTTGCATGGATCGCGAGGCCTGACGGACACATTTTCTGGTACAATAAACGATGGTACGAGTATACAGGAACCGCGCTTCCCGAAATGCAAGGTTGGGGATGGCAGAAAGTTCATCATCCTGAACACGCGAACAGAGTCTTGGAGTTCGTTAAAGATGCGTGGTTGAAGCCCGAACCATTTGAACTCACCTTTCCTCTACGAAGCGCTTCGGGCGCTTACCGATGGTTTCTCACACGGGTTGTCCCACTCGTGACCGACGCTGGTGAAATCAGCCAATGGTTCGGCACGAACACCGATATTCACGAAGTGAAAAGTTATGAACATGAACTCCGCATCGCCAAGGATCAGGCCGAAGCCGCGAGTGAAGCGAAGAGTCGGTTCTTAGCGAATATGAGTCATGAGATTAGAACGCCGATTGGCGCGATGCTCGGATTTCTTGATCTCGTGAAAGAACCCAGTACCTCCCCTGCCGAATTAAGCGAGTACGTTTCAGCGGTCGATCGAAACGGCCAACAACTTCTGCGATTGATTGACGATATCCTTGATCTTTCAAAAATCGAAGCAGGCAAACTTGACGTACATAACGCGCGTCTGTCGCTTCGGCACTTGCTCTCAGAAATAAATTCAGTGATGGGTTTTCGCGCTCGTGAGAAGGGCCTCTATTTCAATCTGAAGCTGGTGGCTGAGATCCCCGAGTTTATCGAGAGTGACATCGTCAGAATTCGCCAAATTTTGTCCAATATCATCGGCAACGCGATTAAATTTACAGAGCAAGGTGGCGTCGAGTTGTGCGTCGACTTTGATTTTCGGGGACTGAGTATTACCGTAAACGACACAGGAATTGGCCTGACTCAAAATCAGATCACAAAACTTTTTGAGCCGTTCATGCAGGCCGATCCCGCGATCAATAGAAAGTTTGGAGGAAGCGGGCTTGGACTTGCGCTTTCACGCAGACTCGCTCAAGCACTGGGCGGGACTTTGGACATCACTCAAAGCGAACTAAAAAGCGGCTCTTCATTCAAGCTGTTCCTTCCAGTGGCGGCAATGAGTGACACCAAATTTTTCGTATCCGAAAGCCTAGCCGCCAGCACAGAGAGTAGCCAACCTGCGGCTTACGCGACTCAAGCAAGACTGAGAGGAATGCGAATCTTGTTGGTTGAAGATTCACCCGACAACCAGTTTTTGGTTTCCCGCATTTTGTCCGGCGAAGGCGCAAAGGTCGAGATAGCTGAAAACGGCAACGATGGCATCGCTAAAGCGATAGGATCGACGTTTGATGTCGTAATAATGGACATGCAGATGCCACTGTGTGGAGGTCTTGAGGCGACGAAGCGCCTTCGTGATAAGGGTTACGATAGGCCGATTGTCGCGTTGACGGCTCATGCCATGGAGGATGAGCGAAGGAAGGCATTCGCGGTAGGATGCACCGATTACCTGACGAAGCCGATTGATAAACCGCGATTGATTTCTGTCCTCACCCGCTATAGTCATCTTTGATTTTGCAATATCGCAATAAGGTGATCTATTTGCGATCGAGAGCGATTTCCGCGCACACCGGCTAATCACTGGCCGGGGTGCGGTCGCGTGCGGTAGCAGGCGAATCAAAATAAAATTCAACGCATGAATATATAGAATTTAAATCGAAAGGCAGAAAACTGACTGCTTAGATTTTCAACCGCATCCGGTTTTGAAAACGATCAGTGCTTTGGCATGATCACGGTGTCGATCACGTGAATCACGCCGTTTGAACAATTGATATCCGCAGTTGTGACTTTCGCTCCGTTGACAGTTACGCCATGAGTGCCGTCGACGCTTAGATTTTCTCCATGGACCGACTGCGGACGAGCTTGCTTACCATTGACGTCGGACGCCATAACTTTACCCGAGACGACGTGAAACTTTAAGATCGCAGCGAGCTTTTCTTTATTCTCCGGTTTGACTAGCGATTCAACAGTTCCAGCTGGTAGCTTCGCAAAGGCCGCGTCACTTGGAGCAAACACAGTGAATGGTCCGTCTCCTTTAAGAACTTCAACAAGTCCTGCGGCTTGAACTGCAGCGACAAGAGTTTTGAATGATCCAGCAGCAACAGCCGTGTCGACGATATCGTGGGTCGTTTTAGTTGACATAAAATTTCCTTGAAAATTGTGGAATTCGAACCCTCCGCCTGATTCAAAACTTCGGCAACAACAATCTGCAAATTCATTTTGTTCAAGAAAAAGTAGTTTCGAAATATTTTACTTAAAACAAATTTTATTGAACACTGCGCCTTGTCTTCGTCACGCGATCAGAATGGAAAGCCCAAGTAAACATCACTCAATCTAGTTTGTTTGTTCGCAAAAGTTTGTCTCAATCCAGCCCTGACTCGCACGCTGTCTCCCAAGGGCGTCAATTTGATTAGCTCCTAGTCACCCGTTCTTCACCTCTCATTACGGTGCAAGCGGCTGGTCTAAGTTGCTGACCCAGCTCCCATGGAAGCCAATAGGCTGAGAGTGGGGAAGTTCGACTTTCGCGACTAACTCTAGATTCTCTGCCCCAAGTATAATGAGTTCACTTTTCCTTTTCCGATGATTGTAGCAGAGAGTTAAAAGCATTTGCGGCCCAACTGAATTTGCCACTACAGGCTCCCCGACAAGGCCATCCGCATAGCTAAAACAGCAAACCTGTTTGCCATCAGTCGACACTTTTTGGATCTGGTCCAAAAATGGGAACTTTCGTAAGTCGCTCACCCCGGCGCAGAAGAAGCTCGAAAATGAGAGGCCGATCTTAGAATCGTCGATTCGCGGCATCTCAAAGCCTTTGATCGGAAGCTGTAACTTCACTGCTTGCCGTGACGATGACTTGAGGACATACCGCGTGAGCTGAGTCAGCGGGTAACTGATGGCTTCTCCGCGGAGCGCGCTTTCAGCGGATTTCGCGCTAGGAAAAGACTCCATCTCGGCGCTGTAAATATGGATTTCACCGTTCGTTTCGAATGCATTAACATGGTGAAAAATGAACGCATGGGGCGCATCAAAAATTTCGATGGAGGAAGGTGGAATCTTGCCACTTGTGCCACGAATCTTCTTGAGATCGATAACAATAATTTGAATTTGTGCACGTGGATCTCCGACCATTGACGCCGCGGGTGTGCTCCTCCCACTTAACATAGAGAGAAGTCGAAAATGGACTGGAGTCGCAAAGAAAATAGCCTTCGATTCCGCAGTGATCAGGAAATCATGAATGAAACTTAATTTTTTTAAATTTAAATAGTTTGGAGCTGCCATTTTTCCATTGGCATCAACTCGGTAGATCATCAACCGACTTTCTACGCCAAACGCGAGCCCAAAATTGTAAAGAGCCCCGCTAACCGGATCAATCTTTGGATGAGCCGAAAACGGCAGTTGAGGGTTTATCCATTTATCTATAGCACAGCCAGAATTTGCGAGCTTGCCGCGAAAATTGTAACGATCAATAGTCTCGAGGCTCTCGGGGTCCAAACGGTGAGGCGGGCCCCCTTCCCAAAGGGCATATAATTGGGCACCATGAAAAACGACGTTCGTATTCGCAGCATTTTTAAAACGCGTGCGCAAAAAATTTTTTTTGAGACCCCCGGGAATATTGGATCCGAATCCTCGAAAGAGCATCCTCTTCGCCATGCTCTCTTGTTGAAATTCCGAAGTTTTTACGTAAGCGTTTTTGTAAAAAACTTTACCTCGTCTAAACTGAAAACTGGAAACCATTCCGTCTCCATCGAAAAAATGAGAGTAAGCATCGTCTCCAACTTTAAATCGGCCTGCTCCGTTTCGGTATAGGGTGCCCGAAAAGGTTGGCGGAATCTCACCGGCTGTGACTTTCAATTCGCAGTTCAATTCTTTCTCAACCGAAGTGCAAGACCCGAGAAACATTTCAATGGCTCCGGAGTTCTGCGGATAATTTATCATAAACTTCCCATAAACAAATTTAGCTCTTTGTAAAAAATCTGGTGAATATTCGGCCAACGAATGCATTATCTAAGTGGATCCAATCGATTGCTCACAATGTTGTACGGGAACGAGATTGCGAGAATTGGTTTTCTAAATCCCGCTAGGAGGACCTCATGGAATTGTCAGCTAGTCAATATAGCTTGGTTTACAACATGCTATCGTTTGGAGTCGCAACAATGTTCGCGGCGTTCGTATTTTTCTTAGGTTCCCGCTCAGATGTTGGAGCCAAGTACCGACCAGCAATGCTGGTAACGGCATTGGTCGTATTTATTGCGGGCTACCATTACTGGCGAATCTTAGGTAGCTGGGAAGCTGCATTCAATCTAGTCGATGGCGTTTATAAACCGTCTGGCCATCCGTTCAACGATGCCTATCGCTATGTCGACTGGCTGCTGACGGTGCCACTCTTGCTTGTTGAACTGGTTGCCGTCATGAATCTTCCGAAAGCTAAGACTGGTAGTCTTATGCCGCGGTTGATCCTAGCGGCCGTACTGATGATTGCTTTGGGCTACCCAGGCGAAGTGGCTGGCGACATGTCGACAAGAAGTCTCTGGGGCATACTCTCGACAGTGCCGTTTCTCTACATTTTATTTGTATTGTGGGGTGAGCTGGGTCATCAGATTAAGGCAGAGTCACCGCAAGTGAAGCAGCTGTTGATCTACACTCGCTATTTACTGATTGCTACTTGGGGCTTCTATCCAATTGTTTATGCACTCCCATCGTGGGGCATCGATAGGCAAAATTCTGCTGTCGTCGTTCAAGTTGGATATAGCATTGCAGACGTTTTAGCTAAAGCGTTTTACGGAGTGATGATTTATCGAATCGCTCGTGCAAAATCGGCAGCTGATGGTTCGCTCCCTGCATGATTCGCAGAAATCCGTTTTGAATTTTGCTGCGGCTTCCAGGCAAACCAATTGCTACCAAAGCCGCACCTTGAAATTCCAATTCCGTCTGCACAATTCAATCCCAAAGGTTGGGGTGAATGCCAATGCGTGAAGTGAAAATACGATAAATTTATCAATTCTATTTGTTTAATTTTTCAGGTGATGAAGCCAGAGATGCATTAACAGCCTTTTGCTCATCACGCGTTTTATCGAAGGAAGAGCTGGCTACCAAGGTGCGACCGAAATTGTATAAAAAACTTTCGGCCTGGCTCGTCAAAACTGAGAAATACAAACTTAGAAACGTTTGCCGAATCGATCTTGCAATTCCTCAGTAGGATAACGCCTTTAGAATTTTATGAAGCTAAACGCAGGGGGATTTATCCCGCACTCGCCGCCCCCGGCTACTACACCGCCATTTGCATTGACTACAAATTTTGCTTTGGTAGTTGATGAAATAACGAGCGGTGCGCCCAGTTTAATTCCTAAACCATCGCCAGGAGTCATTGGGTGCTGGAAGGCATGATTGCCGGCACTCGCTCCTGCATCTGTCGTCATATACATGAAAACAGTGGAATCGACAGAGCCTGCATTCGACCCATCTCCTGTGCAAGTGATTGTCGTATTGTTCAGATCCGTTGCGCTGTCTGAGTTATTACAGACTCCACCCGAGTACTCTGTACCGGCGACGCAAGAAGTTGCAGTCGTTTTCGGAGTGTGTTTGATAATCGAGGACATTTTAATGATGACGCAATTGTAAGTTCCGTCGGCAAGATCGCCACCACCCAGCGTTGGATTTGCGAGAAAATCCATAAACGTCCCACCGTCGTTTGAAAACACTTGGATAGGGTTCGTGCACTGCGCACTAAGAGATGCGTACACGGCATACACTCTGATTTTAAGCGAAGATGGGTCACCGCCGGGCATGGGAGTAGCATGGGCCAGATTTGAGAGTAGCAGTAAAGTCAGCACTGAGCAAAATTGCGTTTTTATCATCGAGGCATTTAATTTCGTAAATTGTTTCATTGGCCGGCACCAACGATTGTAAATTTAGTCGATGAGCCGCTAGATTTTCCGCAACCATTGAGTGAGACGATCGCCGAAACAATTCCGATGATAGAAATCGCTAGCAATAAGCGAGATTTAGACATTTGGTGCTCCTGTGAGATGAAGTAAACTGAAGTAGATTACACTCGATATTGAGTAATTCATAAAAAGTTGTCAAGTGGTTCACGTCACGTACAGACTCTAACCAAATTCTTTTTGGGATTTGAAATCTGAGGGCACCGCTTAAAACAAACTTTGCGCTCGGCCGTGCCGAACGACCAGTAAGAAGACCTGTATCAACGACCAGTAATATCTTCCGACTCTTGACACTTCGGATGAGAAATACCCAAGTATGTTCAGATCAATTCAATCTAAAAAATCGAGAATCAAGCTGAAAGCGTGGCTATGATTTCGAGATATTTGCGGAGTCGCGATCGAGACAAAGCCTTCTAGTTCGGTGGTTCGTGGGTAGAGATAAGCCGCTCAACATGGTTATGAAGCCGGCTCGCCAGAAATTTGTGTGACAAATTTAGTTTGTTTTTATAGCGTGCTACAAACGAGAATCATTTTTGTTAGACGAAAATTGTTTGTTGATGCCCGAAAAAGTCATCTTTTTAATGGGTTGGAGTAAATGCCTCTCACTTCTTTCCACTGTTTTTCAAAGCGGCCACCAGCCATTTAGGCTCCGAGGCCACCCAGCGTGGCGGCCCGATGTGATCGAGCCGCTAATTTCCAAACACGAGAAAACGTGCGCGAACGCAGGCGCACTGATCTCCCTACCGAACAATGCAAGCAAGATCCGCATTTATGGCCAGAACTGGCTCACCCGTATTCTCCTGAAGCCCCGCGCGCACCTTTGCACTTACGCCACCGGGGCTAGCTGCAAAAATCACTTGGTCGCCATTGACGAAGTCTCCGTAATCAAAAGCGTACGCTCTTAAGCTCAGAAGACCTTTTCCGAAAAGAGTGTCGGTGTCAGGCTTATCGCCTTGAGCACCTGCGTGATTAGACCCGAATTTAGAAAAGAAACCCATCGTGCGGGCATTAGACGAGTCTCGAATATACATGACAAAATCGGTCACCGGGCCCAGGTGTGTGCAGAGCTTTGTTGGCAATGCTTCGGGATTCTGTTTGTAGCTGGTTTTCTGAAGAACGACACGAAAAGCAAGATCACGCGGGCCAATTTGAGTAGCACCTACGCACGTAACGTTTTTAAATACTTGATCCGGCAAACAGGCTGGGGTGTAGGCACGAGCTGCGACCCCGATAAATGAAATTAAACTCACAGACGTGATCGATAATAGAAGATGCTTCATAGAAAACCCC
>JAYVND010000063.1:0-2312 GCA_043758635.1 Bdellovibrionales bacterium | reverse complement strand
GCGACCGGTTCCGTTTTATACCGAATCGGAGCTGCGCTTGTCGAAATCGGGTGCTGCCACTTTGGTTTGCGCGACCGGCGCGAAAAACGCGGATACATCTGGCGCTATCAGTGCAAGTCATTCAGGCGCTGGAAGCGCAGGTCATAAGCGCGCAGGGAGCGCAGGTCATAAGCGCGCTGGGAGCGCGACATGACAGCCGATCTTAAATTTCTCGAGAAACTCGGCAACTCTTGGGAAGGTGCAACTGAGGGTCTGTGCGTTCAGGCGTTTTCGCGTGGTAAAAAAATTATCGATGTTGAAGTGGGCAAAACCTACAAGTATTACGATTGGGCTTCGCTCACGAAAGTTGTTTTCTCAACAACAGCTTGGATGCTTCAGCATGATCAGCAGAAGGCGCAAGCAACCTTTTTGAATGATGCAGTTTTTGAGCATGTCCCATGGTTTCCGATTGAGTCCAATGCTAAAATAAAAAATTTGCTTTCGCATTCAGCAGGTCTTATCTGGTGGCATCCGTTCTTTAAGGCAGTCGCGCCAAAAACCAAAACCATGGAGCCGGCCGCGGCTTGGAATGTTTTTGAAAAAGCGGTGAGCCAAAGAATTCGCTCCGACTTTAAAAAGCTACCAAAAGATTTTGATTTCAAATCGGTGAAGGCGACCTATTCTGATCTTGATTTTTTCGTTCTCGCGAGCATCTTGCAATCGCTGACGCAGAAGTCTCTGCTCGAAAACTGGAATATTGTATCTGAGAAAATCGGGTTTGAAAAAACTGGCTTCAGCGTTGGCAACGAACCCCGTTACCGCAAGGCGCAGTACGCTCCGACCGAGACTTGCCTGTGGCGTGGAAAAACGATGCAAGGTCAAGTGCATGACGAAAATGCCTGGTCGATGAAAGGTGTTGCACCTCATGCTGGCCTCTTTGGGCCAATGGATGAACTCAGTCAATGGGGCTTACTGCTCCGAAAGGCCATGCGCGCCGAGAGCACGCAGAAACGTTTTGCCTCAAGTGAAACAACCAAACTCTTTACTACGAGAGCGATTCCGATCAAGCGCGGCGACTGGGCCCTTGGCTTCATGATGCCGTCGAAGCCAACCTCTAGCGCTGGTCGATACATGTCTCCGCAATCGGTTGGGCACACAGGTTTTACCGGCACGTCACTTTGGTATGATCCGGTTCGTGATGTTTTGATCGTTATCCTTTCGAATCGTGTTTACCCAACTCGCGAAAACAAAAAGTTCGTTGCTCTAAGACCGCTGATCCACGACTGGGTGAATGAATCCATCGAGTCGAGTGCGAAGTTGCAAAACCTCAGCAAACTATGAAAACTTGCGCTGAAGCCTCGAAAGCCAAAGATCGAAAGCCAAAGATCGAAAGCCAATGGGTAAAAGCCGGAGATCGAATGCCAGAGATCGAATGCCAGAGATGGCTAAATACCCGGGCTCGTTGCGTGTGCTTTAATCTATTCTAGCCGAAGGTGCGGGGGACTTTGCAGACGTCGCCTGGCACTATTGAGCTTTGGGGGTATGCGTGAATAAGTTTGTTTCGGTGCTTTCAACAGCCACTCTTTTTGGACTGCTCGCCTCGGGTTGCGCATCACTGCAGGAAAATGCGCAATCGCTGAATCAGCACGCAGACCAACGGCAAGCGCGCGATCCGGCTCAGGCGGCAGTCATGAGTTCTGTTATCGTGCAAGGTGAGGTGAAAACTTCTATCTGTGAGGGGAGCTCAACGAGTTGCCTTGCGACCTGGTCTGATGCGGTTGCTTTTTGCAAATCGCAGGGTGGACATCTTCCGACGGCGCGTGAATATGCAGCGGCACTGAAACCCGCTGGCACTAAAACAATTGATACCATTCAGGCGAATGTCGCACCGCCTGCGCCGTACTATTTGGTGGATTGTGTCAATGAAGACGGATCAAAAGATTCCTTCTATATGAATCACAGCGAATATCATAAACCTGCGGGACAAATCGAGAATCATCTTTTTTGGACGGCATCTTCTCCACCTGGTCATTTGGACTACGCCCACGTTTATTACGATGAGTGGGGCGGCGGAGGTGGAAATCCTGTTGATCACCTGAAGTCCCATTTCAACTCCTTTCAATGCATTCGCGGCCATTGAGATTGATTGATGCGAAAGTTCACCGTCATCGTGGGAATTTTGGTTGCATTTTATTGGTTGAGATATTTCGCGCAGCCGCAGGATCCGCCGGGTGCGGGAGCTCAAAGGCCGCTCTCGGTTGAAGATGCCCCGCAGCCACTTGAGTTGTTCGCACCTGCAGTGATAAAACAAAAACAGTTGATTGCATCAAATG
>JAYVND010000062.1:0-7327 GCA_043758635.1 Bdellovibrionales bacterium | reverse complement strand
TCAACGACACTCATTTCGCCTTTTTTCGTCAGCGTCTCTTTGTACGAGTCGGACAAATACACCGTGCCGTTTTCGATCTCACGGTTTTCCTTTGCATTTGAAGACTCATCTTGCGAGAGCGACGAAACCAGCTGACCTTCGCTACTGAAGAGGGAGAGATTGGACACGACGCTATTGCGCAAAAGACCTGCGATGCGTGTACGTGCTTGAGCAACTGCATTGGTCGAGAGATAATAGATCAGCGTCGTGTCGGCACGATACACGTTACGACGTTTCGCCAAATAGGCTTCTGAGTCTGCGACCGTCTGAGTGACAGTTTGCACATTGGCGCTGAGACGTTGCTCAAGCTCGAGATCAATTGCCTTCTCATATTTGACGAGCGAGTAGCCCGTAACGAACATCAACGGCACGAGCGAAAGCAAGAGAAACCAAATTAAAAGGAGAGTCTTAAGGGACCGACGAGCCTGCTTACGAGGCAAGCGCTGCCGATTCGGGGTGGGCCTGGCTTTTAAAATATCTGAGATATCTGATTCGATGGCGCCTGATGCAGATGAAATTACAGCATTCTTACCCTGCGCATTTTTCGCGCCGCCTCGAGGTAAACGTTGAGTTTCAGATTTATTTCCGTTCGAGTCGTTAGGCGCCAAGGTATTTCTCAGTGTACGGATTTAGAAGATTCCACCCACAGGATAAATCGAATTTGCCCGTTTGGCATAATTCTTGGGTGCGGATCCTTTGAGATCCGGACTGGACCATAGGTCTGCAACTGCTCAAGCAGTTTATCCTGGCTGTCCTCTGGCATGGAGAAATGGTAATACCTGACAGCATTCCCCTTTTTCCAACCGAGCTCGACCTCCCCCGCCTTCACTCCACCCAGCTCTTGAATCAGCTGGGTGATTTTTGGTCCCAACGTATCGAGATCATCCAAATTCATAAATGCTCGATAAACAAATCCCCTTGGTTTAATTCCACCTTTGGCAGCGGTTTCGGGAATTTGCGAAATCGTGAGCGCGGTCGTTCCATTTGCAGCCGCTCCGCCCAATGGAGCATTCGCTGTTCGATTCGGAATCGAAGCATCTCCACTCGAATCCGCATATGACTCGGCACCACTTGGTTGTCCTGACTGGCTGAGGACAGCCGCCGCTTCACCTGAAAGTTTCGTATTAGCTCCCGCGCCTGCTGCGTCAGCATGCAGTCCTTTTTTATCGACAAGATGATCTGCCGCGGATTCACGGACACCATTTTCACTTACATCGGCCGCTGCCACAGTCTGTATGTCTGACTCATCCGAAACTCCCGCGCTGATTCCCGGGCGGGCGCTCCCCGTTTGCGGTAAAACTCCAAGTGGCGTCACTAAAAGCCGATCCATCAAACTTGCGATCAATGGCATTTGTTTACGGCTTATCGAAAAGGGCGCGACGCTCACACCAATTGATGGCGTTTCGATTTCATCTGAATTCGAATTAAGGCCCGATTTTGTAGCGAGCTTGCGTTCTCGCGCTTCGGTTTTACGGGCCGCCTCATCCTCAGCGTTATGTGCGGCAGCCTCAGCCTTCGCTTGTTTGCGGTCGTCTTGAGCTTGCTTGGCCATTTGAGACGGAGACAATGTGGTCAAAGCAGCGGCATCACCGCTACCGGCTTCATCATTATCACCCGAACCTACGTCCGCTAAGTCGGCTTCATCGCCAGATCCTTCATCAATTGCACTGTCCAACTCAGAGTTATCGGCGACCGTCTTGAGTTGCTCGGTCGACTCTGTTGGAATTTTTGCGACTTCAACAGACTCTGGTCCCTTGTTACCAGCCGTGTGCGAAATTCTCTGCCATGGAACCATTGCCACTGCGCCAGCAAAAATGATCGAAACACTGACAGCGACGATCGACCAGCGCATCGAATCAGGCCAAGTGTGCCACTTCGAATAGCGACGGCTGAGGGTAATCATATTCTCAGACTCTTTTAGATGGGCTAATGCTTCCGGCTTTAGTTCTGTTGCCGAGAGCTTCTCCGCAAAAACTAAGCTTCCGCGAATGCTTTCGAGAATGGATTGGCATTCGCGATCGCCTGCAACAAACTCTTCGACAGCCAAACGTCGTTCGTGATCGAGAGTCCCCATCGCGAAATCATAGAGCATCTCTTGCGCGAGAAAAGTCGTGAGTTTGCGTTTGAATTTGCGTGGCGCAAGAGTCACCGGCACGATGTTATCGGTAGAGGCGCCTGCTGCCGACTTGCCATCATCCGAGGATGACGCTTGATCGCCAACTTGCGTTTTTAATTGCGATTGTAATTGCAATTTCGATTCATTGCCATCGCCCGGCTTTGTGTTCTCCATCAGCAGCCCGCCGCTTTCATAATCTGGCCGAGCTGCTTAATCCCGCGGCTCAACCTGTAGCGTGACGTTCCGAGCGAATGACCGAAACCTTCTGCGACTTCGTGTTCGCTAAAGCCTAAAATTTTTGTCAGAACTACGGCCGTTACTTGTTCGCTCGAAGCATCTTTTTGAAACTTCACCCACGGGGCGAGTTCTATATGGTCAGGAAGTTTCCAAGTGTGCTCGGGAGCGCTAGTAGATCGTCGACGGGCGGGTGTTTTAAGATAGATATCCCAAACTTTGCGAACGGCACGGAGCACGTCGATTTTTGATATCGCGCCAAGGCCAGAATGCGCTTTGAGTTGGACAACAACTTTTTGCGAAGATTGTATGGCAACCGTCTCGTCCATTGTCGAAAACAGAAAAAACAGCGCGATCCAACGTACTTGTTCGTCAGTTACCATCTCGCGACTCCTACACATAAATCACTCAAGTTTAAATAAAAAAAGCATCCTGGTTCAAGGGATGCTTTAGAGAGGATCGAGTGAGCATCCCTGCGAACGACGCGTTCCCGGAGGGAACGCAAACGAACCAGTGAGCATCCCTGCGAACGACGCGTTCCCGGAGGGAACGCAAACGAACCAGAGATCAATCTGTGCAGAGTTGCTTTAAAAGGTCCAATTCGTCGAGAACTTTTCCCGATCCAAGAACAACGCAAGTCAAAGGATCTTCAGCGATAGTCACTGGCAAACCTGTGCGCTCACGAAGCAAGATATCGAAGTTCGCGAGAAGAGCTCCGCCGCCCGTCAATACGATGCCGTTATCCACGATATCCGATGCGAGTTCTGGTGGAGTCTTTTCGAGTGCCGTACGAACAGCGTCAACCACTTCACTCAATGGATCCATGAGAGCATCATTGACCTGCGAGCTAGTGATTTCGATTGTCTTCGGAGCACCGGCAACCAAATCGCGACCTTTGATTTCCATCACGCGCTCTTCTTCGAAGGGATACGCGTTGCCGATTTGAATTTTAATTTTTTCAGCCGACTGCTCACCGATGAGCAAGTTGAACTGACGACGAACGTAATTGATGATCGCCTCATCAAACTTATCGCCGGCTACCTTGATCGACTTGCAGTAAACAATACCGCCGAGTGAGATCACAGCGACACCTGTTGTGCCACCGCCCATATCGACAACCATGTTGCCAGTAGGTTCAGTGATCGGTAGGCCTGCACCGATCGCAGCCGCCATTGGCTCTTCGATCAAGTAGACTTCGCGAGCTCCAGCCGAAACCGCGGCTTCTTTTACCGCACGCTTTTCCACCTGAGTGATTCCGTAAGGAACGCAGATGATGATGCGAGGACGGATGAAAGATTTTTTGTGACCAGTTGATTTCGAGATGAAATACTTGAGCATAGAGCCCGTCACTTCGAAGTCAGCGATAACGCCGTCTTTGATTGGACGAATTGCGACAATCGAACCAGGCGTACGACCCAGCATCTCTTTCGCTTCTTTGCCTACAGCGAGAACGCGGTTTTGCATTCCACGGTAGTTCTTTTGAACCGCAACAACCGAAGGTTCATCCAAAATGATTCCGCGGCCTTTGGCATAAACAAGAGTATTGGCCGTGCCGAGATCGATCGCGATGTCGTTAGAAAAATAATCCGAGATTTTTTCAAGAAAGCTCATGAAGGTGCTCTTTCACCAATATTTGGTGGATAGACGTGGAACAAAGAGGCATCAAGCGATGCCAATACTTTAGGTCATGCACAAAACGAGAGTCAATCCAAGATGTTACCCAAAGAGGCTGTGGAGAGAAAATCCCCACTCCCGCTCGGTCCGATGCGGTCCAAGCGAAAACATCCAAATCCCAAATCGGCTGGAGCCAAAAGTCGAAAAGTTCGATTCAAGAGCTGACTTTCCTAAGGGCTTTCCCTAAAAAATGTCCATCACCTCTCAACGATCTTCTCGTAAGTTAATATGGAACCCGAATTTCATGCGGAAACAAGCTAAAATAGGCCGACTCCTCGGCAACGCCCAGCATCACGAACCGTCATTAAGCCGAGCACCTGAGTCGCGTGAAGTGATGCAAGTTGAGGTGAGCACGCAGTGCGAATGTTGCATCCCCAGAGGAGATGCAAACACAGGAGGTTAGATGTGGCTTCGCCAAGCAAGTTCGTGGCGCACGTGATCCTGAATGGACGCCGCGGCCTTTTGACGAACCGGCTCTGCCCAACTCAACTCACGCGCAAAAATTCGACTGAGCCCCGCAACGAGCCCAAGTCCATGATCGCGCCGCGATAAAAAGAGCGGGCTCCGTCGAACGTAAAAATCTAATAAATTAAAGCAGTTTAAATTATGAATTGCATGGCGGGCTTCAAGAGCCCAGAGTTTTTCTTCGGCAACGCCCGATGGCTCGAAACCAACGCCAGGTCCATGTTCTAAAATTTGCAATGCTTCGCCACCATGACGATCTATCAAGAATCGCACCTGTTTTACAGGTAAACCAAATTGATTTGACCAAAGCTCACTTTGCAAGTATGCGTGCTCCATCGCATCTGCCGTGGCCAGTTCGTTCAAGGCGCGCTTGGTATCGTTACGACCGAACCGGACCTGATCTTCGAGCTTGAAAGTTTTCAGGGCGGCCTCAATTGTTTGCTCGGCCATCAAACGATAAGTCGTGTACTTTCCACCGGCAACGAAGGTCACGTTGCGTGGATCTTCAACAATTACGTGCTCTCGCGAAGTTTTCGACTCCGTCTCTGCGCCGTCGTCCACCAGCGGACGCACCCCAACGTAGCTTGCGATAATGTCGTCCGCGGTGAGCTTGGCTCCCGGAAAATATTCGTTTGCAACTTTGAGAAGGTAACGGACGTCGTCTGCACTGGCGGTCACGTCATACGGGTCACCTTCGTAATCGGTATCCGTCGTGCCAATGATGATCATTTCGTGACGAGGAATTCCAAACACGATGCGCTTTTCATTATCGGTTGCCATCACAATTGCTTGATTGAGCTGAATACGATCGCGTCTGAATGTAAGATGAATCCCCTTGCTCGGCCGCAAAATCTTTTTCCATTGTTGCAAGAGAAGGGTCCCAACCTCGTCAGTCCAAGGCCCGACGGTGCTCACAAAATGTTCGCCGTGAACGCGAAACACATCGCCCGTCAGTTGGTCGGTGCAATCGATCGCAACCACTTTGCCGTTTTCGAATTCAGCGCCTCCTGCCCGGACATAGCTCTCGCACGTGGCTCCAAGCTTAACGGCCGAACGCATGGTCTCGAGCACCAAGCGATCGTCATCCATGTAAGCGTCGGAGTACTCGTAGGCACCAAGTAGATTATTCTGTTGAAGCAGCGGAAGTCGCTCGAGCGCATCTTGCGGCGTCAGCCTCTCGTGCATTTCGGGTGCCTCGAACATCGAGAGGGCGTCGTAGAGCCACATGCCCAAGCCCATTTTGAACATCCCCACCCGGCCGCCCGCATAAAGCGGCAAAACAAATCTAAGAGGATGTACCAAATGCGGCGCCAATTCAAAAAGCAGGCGACGCTCGGCGAGTGCTTCAAACACTAGGTGAAATTCGAGATTCTCGAGGTATCGAATTCCACCGTGTATCAATTTGCTCGAGCGCGAACTAGTTCCGATCGCAAAATCTTTGCCTTCGATTAACGCGACTTTCATTCCGCGTGAAGCCGCGTCGCGCGCAGCCCCCGCGCCGGTGATTCCTCCACCGATGATCACCAGATCAAACTTTTCGTTTGCCAATTTTTGTAAGCGCTCGTTGCGACCATGAAAAGAGAAACCAGAATTTGAGCCCGATGTGTTATGATTCATGAATCAACCCTTTGTGGTTTTAACTTCCCAGATAATGTCTTCGATCGCGCGACCTGACCAGGCACTTAGCTCGTTTGCGGCTGCATCCGCGAAAAGGACTCGCTGCATGTGCTTTTCCCGCCCGACTCGAACTGCAACATCGATCAGGGCTCTTCGGACCAGCTCATCTTGCGCTTCGATGTGTTCGACCCAAACAGTTTGTGTTTGACTGCGAAAAAACATGAACGGCTGTGCTAAAAAAAATCCAACGATCTTGCCTTCGCGACGCGCCACGAACGACCAACCAAGTTTTAAATGATGCTCAAGCGATTCACGACGCCACTTGGCGACCCACGATGCAAACATGCGCTCCGACTCATCGGGTATTGCCGCGATCAACCGCGCCTCGGCAAACGAGTAGATCTCTTCGATATCTAGAGGTCCGATGACTTGAAACTGTATTTCTTTGCCGTTTGCTTCGTGATTGGTCATAATCATCGAATGATTTCAAACAACACGACCCCGGTCAACGAGTTCAGCCCTGAGCTTTGGCAACAGATTGAAACTAAATTGAAAATCGCCGTGAATGAAAACCTTGACCAGCGCATCGCTGCGTTTGATGCCGATGGGACACTCTGGGATCACGACGCGGGTGAAACTTTTTTTGAGTGGCAACTCAAGAACTGCGGATTTCAAAATCTTCCCGCTGACCCGTGGGCCCACTACCACGCACTCAAAAATCCAGATCCACGCGTTGCCTATGTCTGGCTCGCGCAAATCAGCGCTGGATCAAAACTCGGTCAGGTACGCGAATGGGCCACGCAATGTTTTTCAGAACAAAAAAATTGGCCTGTGTTCGAATCACAACGCCAGCTGATTTCGCTTTTGCGTTCAATGGATTTTGAAATCTTCATCGTCACCGCGTCCATCAAGTGGGCGGTCGAGCCAGTCGGAAAACTTTTGGGTATCGACAACGACCACGTGCTCGGCATCACCACCGAAATCGTCGATGGCAAAATCGGATCTAAACCAATTCATCCTATCACGTGGCGACAGGGCAAAGCTGACGGAATTCTCCACCGTACGGGTGGGGTGAGGCCAATCCTTGCCTCAGGTAACACCTATGGCGATACGGCACTTTTAGAAACCGCGACCGGCATTTCATTGGCCGTCTCGACGCAAGACGTGCCTGGCGGGCTTTTT
>JAYVND010000061.1:0-2318 GCA_043758635.1 Bdellovibrionales bacterium | reverse complement strand
CAAGTGCGCTCGCAGCGCAATCCTGTGCGCGTCTAATCCGAGCGCATTTAGTTTCGGTCGCCGCTCGCTCCGATGTAGTCGATGAGGGCGCGTCGAGTTCTGACGCCAACTTGTCGCCATTGAGGTTCGCTAAAAGGCACCTCGGCGTGCCCCGAGACCGGTACGGCAAGCAGAACGCTCTCTTCGGGATGATCGAGCGCGAGAACGCCCTGGTTGCCTAAAAATTTCACTTCAAAATGGATTCGCAGGTGGGTGAGTTGCTTGCTTGTTTCGGCAGCTTTAAGCGTATTGCCGAGAAGGTTAAAGAGCTCGACCGCATCAGTATCACCCTCGCGTATCACATCCGACACTGTTTGTAAAAGTCCGAGCGCCATTTCAATGCGCTCATAATCTGTGCGCAGGCCATCGAAGCTCTGAATCAGAGCCGCTTCTTTAAGGGTGTGGAGAGTGACATCGGCGCGGGAGTTGCTTTTATCTTCGTAGAGCACGTTCACGTAATGCGTGGGTTCAAGTACTCCCCCGCCGAAACGTTTTTTGCTCTTCAAGGCGCTTCGTGCAAAAAAACTGACGCGAGTTCCAGCGGATGTCAGCGCTTGAATGATCAAGTCGGCATCACCATAGCGCACAGTTTTTAAGATGAATACCTTATCCCGAACTTGCATTTAACCTCTAGAGGCGGCGTCCGTTCGGAAAGCAGGACGTGGAGATTTGCGGCGCAGATAGAAAAATGCACCGATCACCCCAATCCCGAAACTCATGATTTGGCTCGTTGTGACGGCAATCGGACCCAGCTGACTCTCACCTTTCAAGAAAAGATTGAAAAGGAAAAAGAACGCGGCCTGCCCAACACCGATTCCCGCGGGGGCCACCGGCAATGCTTGCGCCACGAGGCCAATCGGCACGAGAAACAGGTAAACAGAAGCCGGCAATTCGACTTGCATGGCGTGCCCAACCATCATCACCAAAATGACACTGGCGCCTTGGCTAAAGAGACTGATCCAACAGGCATGGAAAAGGGACATCGGAGATTTGCGATACGAATGAAGAATTTCGTAGATTTGTTTAAACAAATGACCGCCGGGGAGCTTGTGAAAAACCAGCTTCGCGAGCATCGGGTTCTTCAGTACATTCGAAAAACAAATGGCGAAAAACAGGAGAAAAGCTACGAAGAAAAACACCACGCCAAATGAGATCGCGCGCAGTTGAGGGCTTGCACTTACAGTTTCCAGATTAAAAAAGATCGCGATGAATGCAGTTGCGACCATCATGAAAAATCCGACGACGCGGTCCATGAAGATACTCACCGCACCCGCCACTCGCTGTTGCGGATGATCTTGTAAAAGGTAATAGCCCTTTACCACGTCTCCGCCCACCCCACCTGGCATGAAGAAGTTAAAGAACATTCCGATGAAAGAGAGTGGAAGTGTCTCGGCAATCGATGTCTTAAATCCTTGGCCGCGGAGCAAAATGAGCCAGCGCCAATTGTTGATGATGACGCCCGCAAAGACGGCAAGTCCGCATCCAAGCGTAAGTGGAACGGTCGCCAGTTTTGCAAAGGTTCCGAAGTCGAGTGCGCCCTTGTGGATCATCCAGTAGATCAGAAGACCCGCTATGGCGATTTTAAGGAAGGTTTTGAACGCCGAGGCAAAGGCCCTTGAACTTTCTTTTTCTCCGGATTTCATCTGCATTTTCCTAGGTGGCTGACTTGAGTCTCTTGAGGCAACATGCTACCGCTATCACATTCAGTTGAACGTGGCCAAATAAACGTGAGCAGTTAAACGTGAGTCTCTACTCCGTAAAGTTAGTGAGGACGCTTGAAAGTTGCAGTCATCGGCACAGGATACGTTGGACTTGTCGCAGGGGTTTGTTTCGCTGACGTGGGGCACAATGTCATTTGCGTCGACAACGACGCGAAGAAGATCGATATGCTCAATAAGGGCGAAATTCCGATCTATGAACCGGGCCTCGAAGAACTCGTTCACCAGGCGAAATCACGTTTAGAATTTACGCAAGACCTCCAACATGCGGTGGTTGCTTCGAAAGTTATTTTCATCGCGGTCGGAACTCCAGAAAAAGCGGACGGCAGCGCCGACATGGGCCCCACCATGAGCGTCGTACGTGCGATCTGCGAAACCGCAAACGAAGCGAAGTACGTGGTTTTGAAGAGCACCGTACCGGTGGGAACCGCAAAACTCGTTAAGGCCGAGATGCAGCGCCTCTGCAAACACCCGCTCGAGATCGTCAGCAATCCAGAGTTCCTTAAAGAGGGCGCGGCGATCGATGACTTTTTGCATCCTGATCGCGTGGTGATAGGTTGC
>JAYVND010000060.1:0-2318 GCA_043758635.1 Bdellovibrionales bacterium | reverse complement strand
CTCGATGCGAGTGGAATCACATTGTATGATTTACCAGCCGACTTGTTTGACCTCAAATTTCTAGAGAGACTCTTTGCCGATGCCCCTTTGATCGAATCGATTTCGCGTCCAATTTCACGTCCAATTTCACTGACACTCACGCCGCCTTGAATCGCATCTTGAATTGCCGACGATGCGTGAAGCAAAGTGATCGCACGTTTTTGGTTTGCCCATGGCAAGCGGATATAGCCTTTGACCTCGAGTTGTTTGAGGTAGCGTTGAACCGAGTTGAAACTAGCGAAGCCAAAGTGCTTGCAGATTTCAGAGTAGGTCGGCGAAACGCCCTGAGTGGAAATGTAGACTTCCAAAAATTCGAGAACCGATTTTTCTTTGATTGAAAGTGGTTGTGGAGCGATGGTCGCAAAAGACTCGTTTGTGTCGGATGAACCATTCGCTAATTCATTGGTCAATCCAACTTCACGCTCGAGCTCGCGATTAATATTGCGATAAAGTGCGCGATCAGATTTTGCTCCTGCACTTTTTCCTGCAGCCTTGGCCGTGCCCTTTGTTTCAGCAATCTTGCCAGAAATCTTGCTAGAAATCTTGCCAGAGCTCTGGCCCAAAATCTTATCCACAATCTTACCAACAGAGATGCCCGTCGAATTTTTACCCAAAGCGATTCCCGCCGCACTTTTTGTCGTCGACTGAATTGTTTTTGCCATCATCCTACCCCCACGCAATCGCTCACACGTCGATGTGTAAGTTAGATGTAAGTTAGTGCCGGGGTAATGTGTAAGTCAATAGAGGTGAAATCCTTTTTTTAGGATCTAGACCTGGAGCGATTTGCTTCGATTTAAAAACGAAAAGCGGCTTTTAAAGCCGCCTTGCAGGATGTCAAACTGGTCGAAAGACCCTGTCGGATCGTTTCGATGTGTAAGTCCAAAGTAATATAGAAACGGGCCAGAAATTAGCCAAAAACAGATCCAACAGTTCAACTCCGAATGAATCACTCAATGAATCATCATCGAGCCGTCGTGTATTGCACGAATCTCTGCATCACGGGTACGAGAATCCACAGCCTCGCCGTACCACTCTTCAATCTGACGAAGAAGATTTCCCTTCGCATCGCTGAGCGCTGTGTAGACATCATCACCGCGTCCACGCACGTCCACTCGATTTTCACCCCAAGTCGTGGAGAGCGTAAGTGAAATCTCATCGGTATCGCTATCCTGATCCACCTCAACTGCAACTTGCGAATCGGTCGTGAAGTAAGGTTGCAGCTCAAAGAGCTGCTGATACAAGTGAGCTTTGAACTCGCGATCATTGAGAAGTTCGTATTCCCTCATGTGCGGAGCAAGTTTAATTTGTTTACCTTCATCTTTCATTCCGCTCGCCTTCGCGCCTTTGTCTGAAGACTTAGATTTCCCCCGAGACTCATCTTGAGCCGCGTTCGAAGGAGCAGTTGGCGAGTTAGAGGTGCCATTTGCATTGATTTTTTTTGCTGAATCTGTCGCCGCTAAGTCTTTTTTAGATTCCTTGGGCGAGGGCAAACTGTTTGATTTTGAATTGGCCATACGCACCTCCAATATCAATTTGGATCGGCGCAAAAATTTGTCAAGGCGACCAGTACCAACTAAAAGCGAGTGGTAGAACTCTAGATATAACCTGTTGAAGATGTGAAGTTATCCACGACATTTCTGCATGGCACTGCACGACAATCCTGCAAGAAATTGACGATTGAGAGATGCTGATCCAATAAATAGAGGGCAATGCCGCTCAGCTGCAACGAAAATCAACACCGACGATCATACCGAAACTCAACACCAAAGATTTCCAACCAAAATCCACACCGCGAATCTACAACAAAGACCTACACCGAAAATATCAGTGTCGGCCACGGCTTCGAAACCAGCTTGTGCCGATGTTCTGGATGATAAAGCGAGAAGCGCAACGGCCAACTGATGGCCTCTTTCGCGTAATTAATTCCCACGCGTGGTGAAACATAAATCGCCTCATCGCTTTCGATCGGAGAGTCTTCAATCCAAATCTCATCGTTCGAAAATAAAGGAACACGATCCAATCGCCTATCGATCGCCAGAGCCTGGCAAAGCTTTCCGGGACCATTTCCTAAATTATAAAAAGCCGAGGGCTGTAACATACAATCTTTTAATTTACGATTGAGTGCCATCGTCTCAATACCTTCAATCGCCTGCACGGCACGTATTAATACGGCTTCAGGAGTTCCGCCCTCACCGGTCACGACATTGAAGCACGAGTGCATGCCATAAACTAAAAACACATAGGCATGGCCACCGTCGAGATACATGGATTCGGTGCGT
>JAYVND010000059.1:0-7345 GCA_043758635.1 Bdellovibrionales bacterium | reverse complement strand
CTGATCACAGTAGCGATCATTATTGAGCGCACATTTGCGCTTTACGGCAAACGCAGGGCGAACCAACAGGAGTTCGTGGTGAACTTCGAAGACAACATTCGCCGTGGCGAAATGGACGTCGTGATGAACAAAGCCTCAGCAGCTCGTGCGGGCTATCCGGTAGCTGGTGCAATTTTGGCTGGCGCGCAAGCCGCTGCTAACTTTGGTGGCCGCGAAGAGATCCAAGGGAAAATGGACGAGGTTCTTCTTCACGAGAACGCTCTCCTCGACAAACGAGTTCAATTTCTATCAATGCTAGGTAACGTTGCGACCCTCACCGGGCTTCTCGGAACGATCACTGGTATGATTAAGTCTTTTGCGGCGGTTGCTTATGCAGCACCCGCAGAAAAAGCGGCGATGCTTGCCGCTGGTATCTCTGAGGCGATGAATGCAACGGCCTACGGTTTGATCGTTGCGATTCCGGCACTTCTCGCATACGCGGTTTTGCAAAACCGTTCCAACAACCTTGCAGAAGATATGAATCAGAGCGCTTTGAAAGTGTTCAACTGGTTGAGCTTCTCTTTTGATCCAGTCGCGCTTCGAGCTTCGGGTGGCGCTCGCACGGGGCACTCAGTTACAACTTCGACAAACCACGCATTGACTGGCGAAAAATCGCGCGAAGCCAACGCGTAACCGGCCCGCAGCCAGCGGGTAACCGGCGCGTAATTGCGCAGCTCAAGCCGCGCGGTGAATGCGGAGCCAGAATAATTTGGTTCTCTTTCATTGTAGAAGTTCTGCCATGGATTTAAGGGGGGGTCAGTGCGCAAACGTAAAAAGCATTTAGATTTCGAAATCAATCTTATTCCTTGCATCGATTTGCTCTCGGTTTGCATTTGCTTTCTACTTCTCACTGCCGTCTGGCTCCATGTCGGTGCGATGAATGTGAAGCAAGCGGTCGGTGGTCAGCCTGCATCTGAGACGGCAAAAAAGCCGACGATGTGGGTCGCGCTTTCGGCAACGGGAGATTTAAATTTGGACGTTCGTGATTCTCATCTCAACGCGAAGCTTGCAAAACTACATGTTCCTGCGGTTCAGGGTCGTCCAGACTTCAAAGCGCTTGCCATGATCGTTCAAGAAATCAAAGCGCAAGAGCCTGCGATGAACACAGCATTGCTTCAACCACAGGCCGCCGCGGTTTACGAGGACATCATCGATGTGATGGATCAGTTTAAAAAATCAGGCGTTGTTGATCTTGGCGTCTCACCGTTGTGAAAGGATTCTAAGCGATGTTGAATCAGAGTATTGTCAACGATACGACCTTTCACAGCATTCTCGGCGGAAATTCAATTCTTTCTCCTGAAGGCGAAAAGCATTCTCGCAGCATCGTGGCAGATCTTTTGCTGACGACGCTGATCGATGCGTTTGCGATTCTTGTGATTTTCCTTTTGATGAGTTTTTCATCGACGGGTGATGTGCTTTACGTAGGAAAAGGCATGGAGCTCCCTAAAGCGGCGAAGAGTGAAGAACTCGAGCGCTTTCCGGTCGTAAAAATCGACGGGGGAAAACTTTTTGTTGAAGACAAAGAAATTGCCCAAGACCAGCTGGTGCAGGCGCTTTTAGATCTTCGTGCAAAGTTCAAAGAAACGCACTCGAACGAAGAGTTCCCTGCGGTCTTAACGGTCCAAGCGGATCGCCGCGCAAAATATGAATCGCTCAATAGCATCGTCCTAGCCTCAAGCCAAGCGGGCTACAGCGATATTAAGTTTGCGGTCGTCATGAAGTGACGCAAACGAGGGTCATGAAGTGACGCAAACAAGCGTCATGAAGTGACGCAAACGAGGACAACGATTTCCTCGCCGATATTGAGTTGCAGGTTTGAATCTTGTTTTAGGAGTCATGGATCAGTCGACTCAAGGAGAAATAGCCAATGGATTCTGGCACTAAACATAATTCTATTTTGTTATGTCGCGGTTTTGCGATTTGGGCCGCAGCTTTTATCGTTGCGGGATCGGCAGTTTTCACTTTTCTCGGCCCAGTTGCTGCAAATGCCGCAAATGCCGCTGATACCGCTGATACCGCTGGGGCTGCTTTAGCATCCAGTAGATCGGTCAAACCGGCTCCATCAACTCAACTGTCGGCATCACCACAGGCACCACAAGCGCCGCAAAATGACATCGCGTCTCGCACGCGTCACATGCTTATTGATAAGCTAACTCAGGTGTATTTGAATCTTGCGCCCGCAGATTCTAGCAAAACCGCCATCACGCTGAGACTAGCTGACTTGCATTCGGAGCGCGCCCGCGTGGAGGCGATGAAAGAGCTGACGGATGGCTGCACGACGTGCAATGCCGGCAAAGCAGATCGCAGCCAAGCACTCGCTTATTATCAAGAAGTGATGCCAAAACTTAAAGATGGCGAGGTCGGAAAAGTTTTAGCTCAAGTCGGCCACCTCTATGAGATGAACGGCCGGGAAGCTGAGGCGATCGAGACATATAATAAAATACTTGCAGAAAACAAATCTTCATCGGCAGTGGGCGAAGCCCACCTTTCACTTGCCGAAGTTTATTTTAAACGTCGCAACTTCGCTGACGCCCGTGCGCATTTCCAAGCGGTGCTTCTGAACCCACAAAGCTCGAGTCGTGGACTTTCGGCTTATCGCTTGGCTTGGTGTGATTTCAATGAAGAAAAACTTGAGCCGGCGATTCAGCAGCTCGAGATCGTTTTGAAATCACCGGCGCTCCTCACTCGGAATGGGAATGCCGGCGTAGTGGATGTGGACCGATCTTTTCAAGAAGAAGTCTCACGCGATCTCGCGACGTTCCTAGCTCGACGTCCGGTTCAAATCGCTGATATTCAAACTGTTTATGACCTGAGTCCGGATTCCGCAAAACTCGCCAATGCGATGTTCTTGGCCGGAGAAACTGAGCGCCTCGGCCAGACTGCAGCTGCAATTCAGTTCTGGCGTTTTTGCCAAGACAAACAGACGAAACCTCAAGCGCGACTCGAAGGTGCAATTCATCTTGCTCAGCTCGAAATGGAGAGCAAAGATCAAAAGGCCGCAACTCAAGATTTCAATTCGGCATTAGCTCTCTGGAATACCATGGGGAACTGCGACACTGACAATTGCCACGAGATGAAGTTGCGAATTCGCAAATTTGTTTTGGATTGGAACCGAGTTGAAAAAAAGACGCCAAGTCCACAATTGCTTGCGGCCTACCGTGACTATCTAAAAGTATTTCCCAAAGAAGCCGACATGACGATCTGGGCAGCTCAGGTGGCCAAAGATCAAAAAGATTATGCGTCGGCCGTTGAACTTTACACAGAGGGCGCGCATCTTGCGCAGGCCAGTGGAAAAGCATTGGACTCCGAAGCCGCACTTCTCGGTGCGATCGAGTCTGCAGAACTTTCATCCGATACGAAGCTTGAGCATCAAGCGTACGATCTGTATCTTGCAGAGAGTAAGGATCAGAAGCACACTCTAGAAGTGCGCTACCAAAAAGCTCACCTTCTCTATGAGAAAGCTGATTACCTGGCGTCCGTCGCGGCACTTAAAGAGGTTGCGACTGCGACTGGCGCAGTCGCTGACGGCAGTTTAAAGCTTCGTAAGCAAGCTGCAGAACTTTCTCTCGACGGATTGGTTCTTCTAAATGACGATGTACGCCTGGAGACATGGTCGAAAGAATACGCCAACATCTTTCCGCAGTCCGCCCCTGAATTTACAGCGATCACCCGAAAGTCGGTTTTGAATCAGGCTGTCCAAGCGAACCAGTCAAACGGTGGTAACGATGCTGCTTGGACGACGTTGATGCGGTTTGAGCTTCAAGGCGCAACTGCTGAAGAAAAATCAGGTTTTTACAAAAATAAGTTGGTCTTAGCAGAAAAACTCAGCAAGTTTAGTGAGGCCCGTGATGCAGCCGAACAACTCTTGCGACTGCCCAACGTCGATGCCAAAGACCGGCAGTTCGCGCTCTCGCGCAAGGCGTGGTTGTCGGAGCTCGTACTTGATTTTGATAGTGCATTGAAGGCGACTGAAAAGTTGTCGGATGCGGAGCTCAACGCAAGCCAAAAGTATTTAAAGCTCGCCATGTATGCTGATCTTGCTTCGCAGGATTCGCGACCCTATCTCAGCCAATATTTGAATTTGAAGCAAGGTGCGGGTCAGACGGAAGATGCGGCAAAGAAAGTTGCAATCAGTGCGCAGCTTGTTCGTGAGTCAAAAGAGCCTTTAAAGGAATGGGATCGTCAAAAGGCAAATTTCGCAAAAAATCCACAGATTGTGGCGGACCTCGGTCTTGAACTCTTTGCACGCACCAGGAGCCTTGAATTCATTCATAGAAGTCTGGCGATTCCGGGTGTTTCGAAAATGCCAGCCGGGCAGACGATGGCTCGCACGGTGTTCATGAATGATTACGATTTACTTAAAAGTAAAGTTGAAGCGCATAAACTCGACTCATTGACTCAAAAGAAGCTGACCACGACTTTGAAAGCTCGCATGGCTCTTATTGAGCGAAGTGAAAAGTTGGCAACCCGTGCTGTTGAGTCGTCAGATTGGACGTCGCAGCTTCTGGCTCTCGATTTGCTCGCTAAACAGAGCGATCGTTTTTATCAAGAGATCGTTGCTTTGCCGGTCCCTCAAGGACTTACGGGTGAGGACGAACAACAGTACCTCATGCTCTTATCTCAACAAGCAGCGCCTCATCAGACTCGTGCTAAAGATGTGCAGGCGAAAGTTGATGAGTTCTGGAAAAATGATGCGGCTTTGAAACAAATGGAAGATGCAATGAGCACCAGCTCAGGTGCCAACCGAGTGATTTTGAATCGTGAGATACAAGAGCTGTCGCAGATTGTGCCTGTCGAGCGCAAAGAAAAAATGGATACGATCGCGGCTAGCCGTGCATCGGCACCAGTTGTCCCGTCGATTCAGGAATTGGAAGGCGCTCGCCAAGCAGTTCGTGACAATCCGATGAATCGTGTGAAGCTCGAGGCGCTTTTGAATGTCGAGAAGCAAATGACCACGCTCTCCTTGAATCACGCTGCGATGGTTTCGTACCTCGAAGGACGTTTGCAGTCGCTGCCAGTTTCAAGCGGTGTAGACGAAAATCGATCACCGGCCAATTCTCCCGAGTTAACCCCGGTCACTGAGAAAAATTGAGGAGTCTGTGATGAATTTATTTGGCAAAAGGAATTTAAAATCGGTTCAAGCAGCGATCTTGATTTCGATCTTGACGACGGCATTGGCGGTTGTCGTTCAACTGGCGGGCTCCACTCTTGCTCACGCGGCGATTCAGGAAGGAGCGGCAGTTGAATCCGCTCAAACGACCGATAGCGCGAAAGCTCAGGCGAAATTGAAAACTAAAAAAAGCACCGAAGTGAATTTTGACGATGTTCTCGTACAGGGCAAATACCACTTTTCTGATGAAGCGGTGACCACCGTCGAGCAGGATAAGATTTTAGACGCGCTCCTCGGGGTGCGAACTGATTTCAAAGATCGGTTGAGCAAGTCGGCTGCACGCCACTAAATTTCCTGAATTTGTTTTTTGGATTTTGGTTTGGAAAAAGGGAGCTCAGGCTTATGAAGCTGGTACTTGAGAATCACGAAGGCAAAGCAATTCGCACATTTGACGTTCAGAGCGATCAAGGCGTGGTGATCAGCCGCAAAGACACGCGTCGAGTGGAAGTTCACGCCGACGTTGAATTGCTTGTTCGTAAACAAGTGAAGTTTGATCGGCTTGGCGATGTGAATCGCAAAAGTCTCGAAGCCGGCCCGTTTACGGTTGGCCCGGGTGGACGCTTGAAGTTGGTCGATGAGCGTGTAGGTGACGTTATCCACGATTTCATGCAGCAAGGCGAAAACCCAAATGTCTGGCGTGGAATTTTTGTAGGCACCGTGCTCGTGATGGCGGGGCTATTCACGATCATCGCCACCCATTCGACCGAGACTGCAAAGATGCAGCAAGAGCTAAAGCAAACGGTTGTGCAGATCGTAAAGCATATCCCGGTGAAGCCACAGCCGGTTTCGCAAACGCAGGCGGCGACGGTCGAAAAAGAAGTTGTTGCGCAGACGGTGCCAACGACGCGCAAGACTGCTGCCATCAAGCGTCTCGGTGCTCTGGCCGCGTTCGGAAGTTTGAATAAAAGCAATCAAAAAGGCGGGATCAATCTTGGGGCCGTCAATACGACGGCGGGCCCTGGCCTTGGCGGCACGGGGGGATCTGGCGGAATACAAACTTCCCTCTACGGAAAAGGTTTAGTTGCTGCGCCGCTTGGTGCCGGCGCGAACATGCAGGGCGGCGGCGGCTACGGCACGAAGGGAAAAGGTGGCGGGCAGGCGGGCTACGGCAAAATATCTCTTATTGGTTCGGCTGGCAGTGATCCGATTCCGCTCGGTAAAGAAGCATTGATAGAAGGTGGTCTGGATCGCGATCTGATTGATGAAGTCATCAAAAAGAATATGGGACAAGTTCGCTTCTGTTACGAGCAGGGTTTGCAAGGCGATCCATCGTTGGCTGGGCGGGTTGCCGTCGACTTTACCATTGGCGCTTCGGGGTTGGTGAAAGCGGCTTCAATAGCGAATTCATCTCTAAGTTCAAATCAGGTGCAAGATTGCATCGTGATGCGTTTGAAAACATGGAAGTTCCCATTGCCGCAAGGCGGAGTGGACGTAAAAGTCCAGTATCCATTCGTTTTGCGTCGTAGCGGTAAAGCTTAAGTTTCAATTTATGAGGGAAATGAAAATGAAATCCATCCTAGTTTCAAGTTTGATCGCGGTGGTATTGATTGCGGGCTGCAAAATGACTCAAGATCCACTCGCTGGGCAAAGCCAAGCGGTGCGAAACGGCGTCCCGCCCGAAAAAGCGACACCTCCGCCAACTGCGAAGCCAGTTCGCGCGGATGCGCTTCGAATCGACGTCAACAGCTTTTACAACTTCAAAGTTGGATTGAAGGGAACGTTCACGATTGGAAGCCGCGTGCTAATGCCAGTTGATGGTCACGATCCAATTCTTGGGCATGACTATCAAGTTGAAGTCGAGAATCTCGCCGATTTCAAAGGTGCGACGTTCGATTCGGCAACTGGCGAATTCAATTGGACTCCCGATCAGTTGACCGACGATTCTCAGTATCAGGAAAACCGCACGTTGACGATCACACTCTACACGACGGCGGAACCGATTCTGCGCAAAGAGCAGACCGTTGATCTTTTCGTTTCTCGCCAGGAGAATGCGCCAAAAATTATTTCGATCAGTTCTGATTTGAACGCCACTCCCTACATCCGTGAAGGGGAGAGTCGTAGATTTAAGGTCGTGGTAAAAGATCCCGACAGCAAAGATTTCACGGGCATGCGTCCCACGATCAACACCATTCGTGC